>JADFGH010000230.1 GCA_022567775.1 Pseudomonadota bacterium
TGTTCCTGCTCGCTGATCACCTGTAACAGAATTGAACGCGAAATATCGTCGCCGCTCTGCTTGTCGAGGACCACGAAATCGATTTTCCGTACGACCAGATCCCTGACGTCGGCCAACGTGATATAGCGGCTCTCGTTGGTGTCGTACAGGCGGCGATTCGGGTATTTCTTGATGACGCGTGCGGTATTCATTAACACTTTCTTATGACCCTGGGCCGCTGCCAGAAATTACGCAAGCATATGAGTCTAAAGGTAATTTGATAGCTCAACGTTACGCGATTGATCGACTGTGCGACTGCTTGACGAATAGGTCCGGAGACCGGAAAGGCGCCTAAGATAACGGATTTTTAGCCTCAGCCATAGTGGATTGATCAACTGGAATACTTTTCTGGCTGGTCATTACACCTGGCCGCCAGTGCTCCACCGCCCATTGCCAGATCGAATCGAGACTGGCATCCGCCAGATCCCTGGCTGGGCGCTGCCCCAGCGCGGCTAGCGCGCGAACCAGCACCGGCCGGACCGCGATCCGATCGATTTCAGTTGCCCCGGTGAGTTTGCTCAGCTTCTGGCCATCCGCGTTTTCCGCAACCGGAATATGTAAAAAGCCCGGGCTTGCAAACCCGAGGAGACGCTGCAGGTGAATGTGGCGCGGCGTGGAATCCAGTAAGTCGATTCCCCGTACAACCTCTGTGATGCCCTGGTCGTGGTCATCGGCAACCACGGCCAGGTGGTAGGCGATAAGGCCGTCGCGACGTTTGATGACGAAGTCTCCGGACTCGGACTCGAGCCGTTGGCTTTGCTTACCCTGCAGCGCGTCGAGGAAACGGATCGGCTCGTCGTCTGTGCGGACGCGGATCGCTACCTCTGTGGCGCGGCTGCCCTTGCGGCAGGTTCCCGGATAGATTGCCCCCAGTGCGCCGCGCCTGGCACCGGCAAGGTCGCGGCGCGAGCAGGAGCAAGGGTAGGCCTGAGCGTCGTCCAGCAGGCGCTGTACAAGTTCTTTGTGACGCTCTTCGAATTGGCTCTGATAGGTCACCGGACCATCCCATTCAAAGCCGTAGGCTTCGAGGGCATCGATAATGCGACGATCCGCCCCGGGCTGTTCACGGGGCGGATCGATATCCTCGACCCGCAGCAACCATTTACCCTGCTTGACGCTTGCCTGCAAAAAGCTTGCGACAGCGGCCAGTAGAGAGCCGAAATGCAGTGGTCCGGTAGGAGAGGGCGCGAAGCGGCCAACATAGCGTGCAGGTTCGGACCTTGTCATCGGGGGCACCCGGCCCTGTAATTACCGGTAATGATCATCCCGATCGCGGAACTGGCGCTCAGACAGTTCACGGCGTTCCTGGGCTTCGACACTCATGGTCGCCACAGGCCGGGCTTCCAGGCGCTTCAGGCCAATTTCTTCGCCAGTTTCCTCACAATAGCCGAAACTGCCGTCCTCGATACGCCCCAGCGCCGCATTGATCTTGCGCAGGAGTTTCCGCTCCCGATCTCGGGTGCGCAATTCAAGCCCAAACTCCGATTCCTGGGTCGCGCGATCATTGGGATCCGGGAAATTGGCGGCTTCGTCCTGCATATGATGGACGGTGCGGTCGACCTCCTTCATGAGTTCGCTCTTCCATGACCCAAGAATCGTGTCGAAATGCGCGAGTTGTCCCGCGCTCATGTATTCCTCGCCGCGCTTGACGACATACGGTTCGATGCCATGGATCGGCCCGGATAGCAGGTCACGGCGGGGTGCCGTGCTTCTTATCGGTGCCCTGCGCCTGGCAGGTGTTCTGGCGGCCGCTTGCTTGCGGCCTGGTGCCTTTTTGGCGGCTTTTTTGGTGCTAACCGCCTTCTTTTTGCTAACTTTCTTCCTGGCTGCCGGTTTCTTCTTCGCAGCCTTTTTGGCCGCCGGCTTCTTGGCTGCGCGCTTCTTGCTCGAACGCCTTTTGGCCGCGGACTTCCTGGCGTCAGCCTTCCTCTTTGCTATTTTCTTTTTACTGGCGGATTTCTTCGCCGCCGGTTTTTTTCGAGCAATCGCTTTCTTTCTCGACGCCGTCTTCGCCGATATCTTTTTCTTTGTCACTTTAGGTTTCTTTCCTGCTGTCTGCTGTCTGGTCGATGGTCTGCTTTTCGCAGCCTTCTTCCGGGATGCTTTGGCGAGCTTGCGCTTCTTGCTCGCGGTCTTCTTTGCGGGCATTTTCAACTCCGGCCGGTCCGAGAAAAACGCGCAATTATACATTGCTTAGTGGTACATGGAAGCACGAATTTCGAGGTTTTTTTGCAGGCGAGTTTCGGCGTCGTTTGGCCGACTTTCAATGGCGTTTCTGCGGCCCCCGGATGCCCCCGAAGTGGCAATTTTAGCGGCTCTCAGCGCACTTTTGCCGCGACTCGCGACCATCGTTTTATGCTGCAATTTACATTACACTACCCCGAATTCACGGGCATGGGCGTAACACCAGCAGATGCGACTTAGCAAGATCAAGCTTGCCGGCTTCAAATCTTTCGTAGACCCCACCACTATTACCTTCCCCAGCAACCTGGTTGGCGTTGTCGGGCCGAATGGATGTGGCAAATCAAACGTCATCGATGCCGTCCGCTGGGTCATGGGCGAGAGTTCGGCCAGCCGCCTGCGTGGTGATTCCATCACGGACGTCATTTTCAACGGCTCAAGTTCCAGGAAGCCCATTGGCGCCGCGTCAGTCGAGCTAATGTTCGACAATTCCGAGACGACCCTGGAAGGCCAGTACGCGAAGTACGCCGAGATTGCGATACGACGTGAGGTGTCCAGGGACGGCATCTCGACTTACTACCTGAATGGCACGCGCTGTCGCCGCAAAGACATTACGGGTATTTTCCTTGGCACGGGCTTGGGCCCGCGAAGTTATTCGATTATCGAGCAAGGGGTGATTTCCCGGATGATCGAGGCGAAGCCGGAGGAAATGCGCGCGTTTCTCGAAGAAGCGGCTGGCATTTCCAAATACAAGGAACGTCGCCGGGAGACCACTAATCGAATCCGGCGTACGAGAGATAACCTCGATCGACTCAAGGATGTCCTGGAAGAGGTTGAAAAACAAATCAAGCATCTCGATCGGCAGGCGAAAACCGCCGGCCGTTATGAACGCCTGAAAGACAACGAACGGAAGACCGTGGCGGAGCTGCTTGCACTCAGGCTGCGTGATCTCGACGACCGCGCGAATCAGTCCGGCGCCACTTTGCGAGACAAAGAAACGGCGCTGGAGGCGCTCGTCGCGGAGCAGCGCAAGATCGAAGCTCACATCGAGGAAGTGCGGGTCAGCCAGAGTGAGCGTTCCGATAAGTTCAACGAGGTACAGGGACGATTCTACAAGTCCGGTGCCGAGATCGCCCGGATCGAACAATCCATCGAGCACGCGCACGAGCTGCGGGAACGTCAGCAAAAGGACCTGGAACAGGCGGTCCAGGGAGCCACTGAAATTGCTGAACACATCAATTCCGATCAGAGTCAGATCGCACAGCTCGACTTGCACCTGAGCGAGCTGGCACCTGGACTTGAGCAAGCGAAAGAGAGTGAGAAGCGCGCACTCGAATCGCTTCAGCAGGCGGAGCAGGCGCTCACCGATTGGCAGCAAAAGTGGGACGAGTCGACGCTTGCGTGGAACGAGGCATCGCAAACACGCAACGTCGAAGAGACCAGGGCAGAGCAGATTCAGTCGCGAATCGGCAGCCTGACGGAACGACAAAAGAAGCTGGATGCGTCAAAACAAACCGCGAAACCACAGGATCTCAAGGATACATTCGAGAAACTGTCGGCAACGGAGCAACGGAAGCGTCAGGCACGCGAGGAGTCCGACCTCGCCATTGCCGATATTGGCGACAAGATTCTGAAGCTTCGGGAACAGGATACGAAACTCAACAAGCTGGTCGATGAGCGCCGGGCAACTTTACAGGCAGCACAGGCCAGGTATGCGTCACTCGAGGCGGTACAACAGGCGGCGCTGGGTGCTGGTGATGAGGCGATCCAGGGTTGGCTCGAATCGGCCGGCCTCAAAGATAACGAACGCGTCGCGCAATCGCTAGCCGTAGAAAGCGGTTGGGAAACTGCGGTCGAAACAGTACTTGGAGATTACTTGCAGGCAGTTTGTGTCAATGACGTTAATACTGCCGCGGCGAGTCTTGCCCAACTGCGTGGCGGCAACATGACATTGCTCATTGACACGTCCAGCGCCGAGCTGGTCGATGACAGCGCGTTGACACTGGCCTCCAAAGTCGCCAGCGCGCCCGCCGTGGTACTGGAAGTTTTGCGGATGGTGCGCATCACCGAGTCGCTGGACAAAGCGTTAGCGATCCGCGAACAACTTAATCAATCCGATACGGACGCCTCCGTAATCACCAAAGACGGGGTGTGGTTGAGCCGCAACTGGCTGCGCGTTTGTCGCGATAAAAATGCAAAGGCCGGCGTGCTTGGGCGAGAACATGATATGCGCCGGTTGAAAGGAGAAATCCGCGAGCTGCAGGCCAGAAGCGAGAGTGCAGTCAAACTGGTCAACGATGGGCGCCT
>JADFGH010000231.1 GCA_022567775.1 Pseudomonadota bacterium
TCACGGCTCGCCTCCAGCGACATAACAGAAGTGGGTTCGAATCCGGATTGCGGTTAGTATCACGTTATGATGCTGACACTTTATGATTACCCACGCTCCGGCCATGCACATCGCATCCGGTTGTTCCTCTCAATCATCGGCGAACCCTATGAATCGGTCAATGTCGATATGCAAAAGGGTGAGCACAAGGACCCCGAGTACCGGAAGCTCAGTCCACTCGGACAGGTACCGACCCTGGTCGATGGCGACATCGTCATTACCGATTCAACGGCGGCGCTTGTTTATCTCGCTATCAAACATGGCGACGAAAAATGGCTGCCGCGTGACGCCGAAGGTGCTGCACGGGTACAGCGCTGGCTATCTGCGGCAGCGGGCGAGCTTTACCGCGGTCCCGTTCTTGCGCGCGCCGGCCGGCAATTCGGCCGCCCTGTCGATCTGGAGCGAGCCGACGGGGAGTGCAAGCGACTCTTCAAATGGATGCAGCAGGAACTCGCCGACCGAACCTGGCTGGCCGCCGATCACGCGACCATTGCTGATATCGCAATGTATACCTACGTTCGGGTAGTCGACGAGGGAGACATCGATCTCGGCCCCTACCCCGCCATACTTCGCTGGCTAGCGGATGTTGAAAAGCTCGACGGCTTCGAACCCATGCCGCGAGGCGAAACCAGTAGCGTCAAATAGGATTGGCTGGGTGCGAATGACCCTTAGTATTATCGCTCGCTGGGGCGAGCTCCTACAGGAATGGCGCAGGAGTTCGCCCCAGCGAGCGATATTTGTAAGACGGCAGTCAGCCTGTCGCCGAGCCTTCTACCATGCAATGCCGTAGTCGTCACCGTGATTACTCGAGCCGCCCTGGAAGGTGCCGTTTTCGTTGTCGAAATAAATGGCGTTGATCGGACCTGACGTTCGATCGCGATTTCCATAGACACCCACTTCAACGTTGTAGCCCATCTTTGCGAGCTGATTCCGGGTAAATTCCGGCACCGATTCGTTGACCGCGAGCCGGCCCGGTTCCATTTTGTGAGCACCAAAGGAATCATGCAGCTGGAAGCTCAGGAAATTGTCGGCTTCGGCCGCTTCCTGCACGTTCATACCGAACTCCACCATGTTCAAAAAGAACTGCAGCAGGTTTTGATCCTGTGCATCACCACCTTGTACGGCAAATGACAGGTACGGCTTGCCATCCTTGAATGCCATGCCCGGTGTCAGCGTTGCCCGGGGACGTTTGCCGGGTTCGAGGACGTTGTACGGATTCTCCGCGGGATCAAGCACGAAACTTTGCATGCGCTGACTCAGGCCGATACCGGTATCACCGGCGATAAAGGCCGGTATCCAGGCGCAGACCGCGCAGACCCCTAAATCTGAATATAAATCAGTAGACCGGGGTGAACCCCCTTTTATTTCGCTGATGCGGCACAAACCAGCGCATTCGGCGCAATCAGAAAGACTGTATGCTAACGCCGATGAGCAATGGCGTACTGGCACTCCTCTCCATACTTCCTATTGCATCCGTCGCGGTTTTCCTGGTCGCGTTGCGCTGGCCGGCCAGTCGCGCGATGCCGATTGCCTACATTGTTTGCGCCGCGCTTGCCTTGTTCGTCTGGCAGGTACCCGTTGCGGTGGTTGCCGCAGCAACAATAAACGGCGTCGTTGTCGCTGCGACACTTATCTTTATTATCTTCGGCGCAATCGCCCTGCTGAATACCTTGCAGGAGAGTGGTGGTCTTTATGCGATTCGCTCGGGATTTACCAACATTTCCGGCGACCGGCGAGTACAGGTCATCATCATCGCGTGGTTGTTCGGTGCCTTCATTGAAGGCTCCGCAGGATTTGGCACGCCTGCGGCCGTAGCAGTTCCACTGCTCGTCGGTCTCGGTTTTCCTGCGATGGCCGCGGTCATCTCGGGCATGATCATCCAGAGCACGCCGGTATCTTTCGGCGCCGCAGGTACGCCGATACTGGTTGGCGTTAGTACGGGCCTGTCTAACGATCCGGCGGTACAGGAATTAATAGCAACCGCTGAGTTTACGACTTTCGCGGCACTCCTTGATTCGATTGCCGTCAAGGTTGCATTCCTGCATGCGCTCGCCGGCACGTTTGTGCCACTCATCGTAGTGAGCATGATGACGGGATTGTTTGGCGCCAACCGTTCGTTTGCAGAGGGCCTGCGTGCGTGGAAGTTTGCTTTGTTCGCCGCCTTCGCGATGACAGTGCCCTACTTCCTTGCAGCCGTTTTCCTGGGGCCGGAATTCCCGTCATTACTCGGCGGGCTGGCCGGACTTGCGATTGTTATCACAGCAGCGCGCAATAAATTCCTGACACCGAAAGACGAATGGCACTTTGAGGACAAGTCACAGTGGCTGCCCGAGTGGTCGGGCACGATCGAGATAAGAGCGGAGGAAATTCCGAATCGAAACATCAGTATGGTCTCCGCCTGGTCACCGTATTTTGTCGTTGCCGCACTACTGGTCATCACACGACTCGATGCACTGCCATTTAAATCATTCATGCAAAACGCGGCGGTTCGCATACCGGAAATATTTGATACACACATCACGATCAACGTAGCGCCACTGTATTTGCCTGGAACAATCTTTCTCATTGCCGTTCTTTTCACCTATCTGTTCCATCGCATGGACCGGCCGGCGCTCGCGCGTGCACTTAACCGGTCGGGTAAAACTGCAATGCAGGCATCCATCGCGCTGATATTCACGGTGCCGATGGCGCAGGTGTTTATTAACACCGGTGGTGGCGCTGCCGGATTCGATCGTATGCCAATCGAACTGGCAGATGGCGTTGCCATGCTGGCGGGAAGCGCGTGGCCACTGTTTGCAACTTTCATCGGCGGACTCGGAGCATTTGTTGCCGGCAGCAACACCGTCAGCAACATGATGTTCTCGTCATTCCAGTTTGGTGTTGGCCAGCGTATCGGCGTGGACCCGACCTGGATCGTTGCCTTGCAGGCGGTGGGCGGTGCTGCCGGCAACATGATTTGCGTGCACAATGTCGTGGCCGCATCCGCGGTGGTCGGTATGCTCGGCCGCGAGGGACTGGTCATTCGCCACACCTTTTTCCCGTTTGTCTACTACGCGCTCCTGACTGGCGCCATCGGCTATTTCCTGCTGTGGTCCGGTTCTCACGGCGCGGTTAATGCGGGCTCGCTCATTGCGGCGACCATTATACTTGCCGCAATCGTGACCATTTGGCGCGCAAACCGGATCGGAGCCACGTAAGGCCATGATTTCATTGGATATCACCGGTATTCTCCGGGTGATCCGGTGGTTGACGGTAGTGCGCGCACCAGGCCAGCTACCGGGGTGCCAGCGCAGCGGAACCGCAGGCCCGCCAGTGCCAGTTTTGTGACATAACTCCCTGAATTCCAGCCGTTTCCCCTTCAAACTGGCCCTCTGCACCGCTAGCTGGCGCATGGTGTGTTCCTGTGGGGTCTGAAAACAGCAGATGTACGAAAAATACTTTGGTCTGAAGACAAAGCCGTTCAGTGCAAACGCTGAGGGCTCGGCTGTATTCGTAGGTCCGCGGCAGACCAAGGTCGTGAAAAGCCTGCAAAAAGGCCTGACACCCGTCGACGCCATCGTCGTCATTACCGGGCCCGTCGGCGTCGGCAAAACGACAATCGTCAACCGCGCCCTGCAGTCTATTGCGCCGGGTCGCATGGTCGCCTCGGTTGGCCGCATGTCGCTCGCACCGGACGAAGTGCTGGAACTGCTGCTCACGGGCTTTGGAATCAGTCGCAAGGCGAAGGGCACCATTCAGAGATTTGCGGCATTCCGGCGGCTCCTGACTGAGCGCGCCGCCGCTGGCGCACAGATCGCCATCGTTGTAGAGGATGCGCAGCGAGTCGGACTCGACGCGCTGGTTGAACTGGAAGAACTGACGGCCGCCGATTCCGGCGATGCGACAGGTGCCAATATCATCCTGATGGGACAGCCGGAACTTAACGATTGGTTGAAAAAACCTGCCCTGGCTCGCTTGCGTCAACGTACGCGTCTGCGCCAGTCCGTAGAACCATTCAATGCACCTGAAGTGCAGGGATACCTGCGCCACAGCATTCGTGCCGCCGGCGGCAACTTCGACAGTATTTTTGACAGTAGCGCCGTCGACATGCTGTACCGCTGCTCGGAAGGCATCCCAAGGGTCATCAACAATCTTTGCGAATCTGCCTTGAACATGGCAGCGGACGAAGGCGCCGGCCTGTTAACGGCAGAGTTCATCCAGCAGGTTGCCAGTGATGCGCTGGGTATCGAGGTTGCACTTGCGCCCGCCGCAAAGGTACCCGAAGTTGCCACGGCACCGGGTCCCGAACCGGCAGCCACGCCCGACGAAGACTTTGCTGCGAGTAACGAGGTTGCAACCGCGCCTGTCGAAGCCGAACCCGTAGCGGCAGCAAAGCCTGTACCCAAAGCTGTACCCAACGCTGTACCCAAAGCTGTACCCAAAGCTGTACCCAAAGCTGTAGCCAAAGCTGTACCCAAAGCCGTACCCAAAGCTGCACC
>JADFGH010000232.1 GCA_022567775.1 Pseudomonadota bacterium
GGCAGCAGCGATAAGCGTCACGCATCGGCATCGCCGACCGGATGCCAAACCTGCGTGCTTCGTAGCTCGCTGCAGCAACCACGCCGCGATTGCTGCTGCCGCCGACGACCAGCGGCTTGCCACGTAAGGAAGGATCGTCACGCTGCTCGACCGACGCATAAAACGCATCCATGTCGACGTGCAGAATTTTTCGTTGCCCGGTCAATGCGCACGCTCGACAATGTACGCCGCGAGCAAATTCAAGGGCTCGGCGTCGGCGCCAAATACGGATAATTGTGCGGTGCCCGAGTTCAGCAGTTCGTCACAACGGCGACGCGCTTCTTCAAGGCCGAATAGCGCTGGCCAGGTTGCTTTGGACAATTCTTGATCTGCTCCTGCATGTTTACCGATCACCGCGGTTTCCCCGGCGACGTCCAGGATGTCGTCGCGAATCTGAAACGCGAGCCCGATATCGCGTGAAAACTTATCGAGGGCTGTCAATTTTTCCGGCGACAATTCATTCGCAAGGCAACTCGCAGATATTACGCAGGCGCGGATCAATGCTCCGGTCTTGAGGTAATGCATCTCGGCCAGTTCCTGCGCCGAAAGCGTTTGCCCCTCGGATGCAAGATCAATCGACTGCCCACCCGTCATGCCGAGCGAACCACAGGCTGCCGATACTGTTTTGATGATTGCGATTTTCTCGCTGTCGCCCAGTGCGGCCGCAGATGCAATGACCTGGAAGGCGAGCGGCTGCAGTGCGTCAGCAGCCAGTATGGCGGTGGCCTCGTCAAATTGCCGGTGCACCGTGGGCTTGCCGCGCCGCAGATCGTCGTCGTCCATCGCCGGCAAATCGTCATGTACGAGCGAAAAAGCATGAATGAGTTCGATTGCCGTGGCCGGCGCATCCAGTTTTTCCGGATCGACGCTCAGGCATTCGCCGGTCGCATAAACGAGGAGCGGCCGCACGCGTTTGCCGCCGCTCAGGACCGCGTATCGCATCGCCTCATGAAGCCGGCGCGGTGTCTCGTCCTGCGTGGGCAATGCCCGGTCAAGGCAGCCAACAACTCGCTCCAGATAGGCCGCTGCTTTGTCAGCGAGTAAAGTGGCTGTTGCCGGTTTCTCATGGGCCTGGGACATTCGTCTAGCGTACACCGAATCGTGCTCCTGCGCGCCGGGTGGGAGCGGCTGCAGGAGGGGCTTCAGCCGCGAATCAGGTTTGAGTCATTCGCGGCTCGTCGCTCTCGGACGTCCTGTCCTCCGCGACATTAGTGCGTCCCTGCACACAACGGTCGCTCCAACAGGCGCAGCCCGAAGAGTCATGACAGTTATTTAGCGGCATCCTATACTTGACTTGTACTCCCTGTAAAACATCTTTGTTTAACAAGGCTCCGGACAAAAATAAAATGCGGGCAGATGCTCAGGCACAACCGAATATCGCGCTGATCAAGTACTGGGGCAAACGTGATATCGAACAAAACCTGCCAGCGGCCGGCTCGCTGTCCGTCACCCTTGATTCCCTGTGGACCAAAATGTCGGTCGAGTTTTCAGATGCCTTGCCAGTTGACCAACTGGTGCTCAATGCAGCTGCCAATGACGAAATGTTGCCACGGATCAGTGCCTGTCTCGACCGTGTTGCCGGGACCGACCGTCTTCGGGCATCGGTAGAAAGCGAAAGTAATTTTCCAATCGCGGCTGGTCTCGCCTCCTCTGCATCCGCGTTTGCCGCGTTGGTTGTTGCAACCAGCAAGGCGGCGGGACAAGAAAGTGACACTTTGTCGCTGGCAAGAATCGCTGGTTCCGTATCGGGGTCGGCAGCTCGATCCCTTTACGGCGGTTTCGTTGAGTTGCAGGCAAGTGACGCGAACATCGATGTTGAGACGATCGCGGAAGCAGGCGTTTGGCCGCTGACTGTTGTCATCGCGGTTACCGAAGAAGGCGCGAAGCCGGTAAGTTCCGGTGAGGCGATGATTCGCAGTGCGGCAAACTCTCCTTTTTACTCGAGTTGGCTCGAGCAACAGCCGGCCGACCTGGTGTCGGCAAGGAATGCAGTCCTGCGCAAGGACTTTGCACAACTCGCCGCAGTGTCAGAGCACAATTGCCTGAAAATGCACTCTGTTATGTGGGCATCCCGTCCACCCGTCGTCTACTGGAACAGCGCGACCCTGTCGTGCATG
Source organism: Pseudomonadota bacterium (assembly GCA_022567775.1). Taxonomy (GTDB): domain Bacteria; phylum Pseudomonadota; class Gammaproteobacteria; order Steroidobacterales; family Woeseiaceae; genus SZUA-117. Next base: position 2,157 of record JADFGH010000232.1, read on the forward strand.
GAAGCGGTTCGTCATCTGCAGGACGAAGGGCATGCAGTATTCTTCACTATAGACGCCGGCCCTCAATTGAAAGCAATTTGTCTGTCGGATGAAACGGACCTGGTCCGATCTGCTCTCGATGGGTGCGCCGGAGTAGTACGCACGATGGTGAGCGGTCTCGGCGCGGGCGCAACACTTCTGGACAGCAAGTGATAACGGCAACTGCGCCTGGTAAAACCGTGTTGTCCGGCGAGTACGCCGTACTGCAGAACGCTCCTGCGATTGCCACCGCAATCGATCGCCGTGTTCGTGTAACGGTTTCGGAGTCGCCCGGTGAATACCATTCCATTAGCGCGCCGGGCTACCTGGAGGGCAACTGGTCTTTCCGCCTGAGTGAGGAGGGAAAATTCGTCTGGCGGGAACGATCACCCGGGCCATCAGCATTTTCCCTCGTGGAGGAGGCCTGGAAATCCTTTGACACCGCGCAATGGCCAGCGCTGTCGCTGGTGGTCGACACACAGGAATTTGTCGACGCAGCAACCGGCCTGAAACTTGGTTTGGGCTCGAGCGCCGCAGTTTCCGTTGCGTTCACGGCAGCGTTGCAGAGCTATTGTGCGCTCGATAGTGATACCGGAAAAATGGCCATGGATTCACACCGGCGATTCCAGGGTGGTCAGGGCAGTGGCGTCGATGTGGCAACGAGTTTACAGGGGGGCGTAATCGAATATCGTCGCGCTGGAGCCGAATCCCGCCAGCTTGGCTGGCCGGCGGGACTCCACTACCGGTACCTGTGGAGCGGGCGGGCCTCAGTCACTGCACAAAAACTGGCAATGCTAGGTAAACGCCGGGAGCAGGTCGCAGAAAGCGACAGCATGAAACTGCTCAGTGAGACTGCGGAGAATGTTGCCGCCGCCTGGTCGCTTGGTGACAGCAGGCAGACCCTTGAGTCCTTTCCTGCCTACATCGATGCGCTTGGACAATTCAGTATTGACCATGATCTCGGCGTGTTCGATGCTGGTCATGAGGACCTTGTTCATCTGGCGACTGACAACGGCATTGTGTACAAGCCTTGCGGTGCCGGCGGTGGCGACATTGGCATCGTCCTCGCTGCAAGCGAGGCTGCCATAAACGAGTTTTGTGAGCAGGCGCATCAGCAGGGTTTCAGGAATCTCGATATCGCACTGGAAGTTGAGGGCGTCCTGATCACGGAGCGAAGTCATTGAGTGATTCGCGATTTGCCGACTTCTATCGCTTGAGCCACGCTGACCGCGTCAGGGCGCTGGTGAAGCGTGGCATGATTTCGCCGGATGATGCCGAGGCGTTGCTGAGTGGCCATTGTTTGTTGTCGGTGGATGCGGCCGACAAGATGATTGAAAACGTCATCGGTGTATTCGGATTGCCACTCGCCATCGCACCGAACTTCCTGGTCAATAACAAAGATTACATCGTACCAATGGTGGTTGAGGAACCGTCAATCGTCGCTGGCGTCAGCGGCGCCGCAAAATTGATCAGGGAAGCCGGTGGCTTTCATGTCAGGTCGACCCAACCTGTACTGATCGGCCAGATTCAGATTATCGATGTTGAGGAGCCTGATGCCCTTATTCAAACATTGCGTGGTTCGCAGGAGGAATTACTCGGCCTGGCGAACGAGTTGCAGCCCGGATTACAGGCGCGTGGCGGCGGTGCAAAGGGCATCGAGTATCGCAAATTACAGCTGCCGGACGGCCGCTGGACCGTTGTGCTGCACGTTCTGGTCGATACCCGCGATTCGATGGGCGCCAACGCTGTCAATACAATATGTGAAGGTATCGCCCCGCACCTGGAAAGAATATGCGGCGGCACTGTTGGCCTCAAAATTATCTCGAATCTCACCGATCGCTCGCTCGTTTCGGCGAAGGTGAAAATTTCACCGGCAGTGCTCGGGCACGGAGAATTTACGGGCGAGCAGGTTCGTGACAGCATTGTGCTCGCGAACGATTTTGCCAACATCGACCCGTATCGTGCCGCGACTCACAACAAGGGCATCATGAACGGCATCGACGCAGTTGCCCTGGCAACCGGCAATGACTGGAGATCTCTGGAGGCTGGCGCACACGCGTTTGCTGCACGGGATGGCGCATACCGGGCGCTGACAAGCTGGGTAGCAGATGCAGACGGCGACTTGCTCGGCGAACTGACGTTGCCTGTCAAGATCGGCGTCGCCGGCGGCTCGCAGACATTGAATCCGTCGGCGGCAACAGGCCTGAGAATAACAGGGGCAAAATCGGCACAGGAACTTGCCGAACTGATGGGTGCGGTCGGGCTGGCACAGAACTTTGCAGCGCTTCGCGTACTGGTTACCGATGGCATCCAGAAAGGTCACATGAGCCTGCACGCCCGC
>JADFGH010000233.1 GCA_022567775.1 Pseudomonadota bacterium
CCACTAATCGTCGGGGTTACCACCGAAAATATCACGTCGAGAGAACTTCAAACGGATCCGGATACTCATGCTCGTTTCGCTAGCAGGCCGCGCCATTCGGAGGATTTGTAGCTACCGTCATCAGTTGGTTTTGATACCGCTCGCGCTTGTCGCTATAGCATCTCAAGCTCGGTCTCAGGTTTCCGGGGTGTACGGTCCGAGATTGCAAGAGATCGTCGAAGCGTACCATGCGCTCGGTCTTTTCCAGGGAGCGGTGATGGTAACGATGCGAGACGAGATCGTGTACCGGGGGGCCGTGGGCTTCGCTAACGAAGAGTGGGGAATTCTAAATACGCCCGATACGCGCTTCACCATTGCCTCACTCGGCAAGGCGTTTACCGCCGTCATGATCCTTCAGCTTCAAGAAGAAGGACTTCTCTCCGTCGGAGATCGAGTGCAGGAACACGTCACCGAGTTTCAAGGGGGTGGCCGAGGCCGCATAACGATCGAACATCTGTTGCATCACACGGCCGGAATTCCGTGGCCGCAGGACGAGTGGGAACCCTTTCAGTTTGCGCGTAACTACGAGCTAAGCGAGATCATATCTCTGGTTCTTGACGAAGCGCCGGTCGGTGAGCCCGGTGGTGAGTTCGCGTATTGCAACAGTTGTTATCACCTTCTGGCCGCGATCATCGAAGAATCAGGCGACATCGAGAAAGAGCATTTTGCCGCCGAAGAGCAGATTCGCGAGTCGCGTGCGGAATCCGCGCGTGCAACAGATCAACTGGCGGAACTGGAAGCACAGCGCGCAGCGCTTGAGTCGCAACGTGAGGACCTGAGGGCCGAATTGCACAGGGTCAGGGCGCAGGCCGATGAGGATCGGATGCAGGCGCATGATCTCGCCATACAATATGAAACGCGCCGCTCCAGCAAGGATTCGACAGCACAGAGTCTTGCGCGCATGGAATCCCAGCGTCGGCACTTCGGCAATCGTGAGCAGGAAATTCGCCAGCAGTTGCAGCAAAGCGAAGCACCGCTGGAGTCCAACAAGGAACAACTGGAGATTTTGCTCAAGACTCGAGTGACCGTCGAGTCCGAGCTTGGCGAGTCCAGAAGGCGCGTCGAGGAAGTCGAAGGCCTGTTACGCGATCTCGATCAGAGCCGTATGTCGGCAACGCTGTCGGTTGAAGAATCTCAGGCATTCGTCAATGAGGCACGCATGGCTGTGCAGGAAATTCGCGTCCGACGGGAAGGATTTTCAGAGCAACTGGATCAGACCGGTTTCGAACTGGGCGAACTCCTCGAGGGTCTCGATGAAGAGGCGGATCCCGATTCCTGGGACGAGAAGCTTGAGAAGATTCGCCGGCGTATCGATCGGCTTGGCCCCATCAACCTTGCTGCCATCGATGAATTCAAAGAACAATCGGAGCGCAAGGAATATCTCGATTCGCAACTCGCCGACCTGAATGATGCGCTGGCAACACTCGAGGGCGCCATTCACAAAATCGATCGCGAAACGCGGACCAGATTCCGTGAAACCTTCGCTAACGTTGATGCCGGATTCAAGCGACTGTTCCCGAAATTGTTTGGCGGTGGCCACGCCTACCTGGAGCTCACTGGCGACGATTTGCTGACGGCGGGCGTAACTGTAATGGCAAGGCCGCCGGGCAAGCGAAACAGCACGATTCACCTGCTGTCAGGCGGTGAAAAAGCGTTGACTGCGGTGGCGCTCGTGTTCGCAATATTCGAGTTGAATCCTGCACCTTTCTGTTTGCTGGACGAAGTCGATGCGCCGTTGGACGACGCAAATATCGTGCGTTTTTGCCGTATCGTCAAAGACATGGCCGACAAGGTTCAGTTTGTGTTTATCACGCACAACAAAGTCACCATGGAAATGGCGCGGCAACTGACCGGTATCACAATGCAGGAGCCGGGCGTATCTCGCGTGGTGGCCGTGGATCTTGACGAAGCTGTGAAAATGGCGGCAAGCTGAGTTGAGGACATCAGAGAAGCCTTATGGACGGTCTGCGCTGGTTGCTGTTGTTATTCGGAGTGTTGGTCGTAGCCGGCGTCTATCTTCATAGCCGGTACCAGCGCACAAAGACTGACGAAGCTGCTTCACCACCGGTAAATAGCGATCGCGTGGAACCCGCCCTCGGCGGACAGGCTCATGCCGGCGAAAGCACCGATGATGAACCGCCGAGCAGCCTGACGGCCCCCGATACTGACATCGAGATCGGCGATGCCGAGCAAAAGATCGTTACGCTACGCATCGTTGCCAAAAATCAGGGCGCAATTAATGGCGAAGAACTGGTATTGAATCTTCGTGGCATCGGCATGCGCCATGGCAAATTCGGCATATACCATCGCTACGAGGGACTGGACGAAGACGAAGTGATATTTAGCGCCGCCAGTCTCGTCGAGCCCGGTACGTTCGATTTGACGACAATTACAAAGCAGGAAATTCCCGGCATCAGCCTGTTCATGGTGCTGCCGGGTCCGGTCGACGGCGCGCAGGCATTTGATCTGATGATTGCCACCGCCCGGGCGCTGACACAATCATTAAATGCCGAGCTTGTCGACGAGTCCGGGAGTACGCTGAGTATTCAGCGTGAGCGCTATCTGCGGGAAGAAATCATTCAATTTCAGCACAACATCCTGGTCGCCTGACTCAAGGCATCCGTGTCCTGCCAATGACCGCCTCTGCCGCGACGAAAAAGAAAGTCGAATCACTTCGCAGCCACATAAGGCATCACAACTATCAATATCACGTGCTCGACGAGCCGGAAGTGCCGGACGCAGAGTACGACCGGCTGGTTCGCGAACTGCAGGATCTTGAAAAAGAATATCCGGAGCTAATAACCGCTGATTCGCCGACGCAGCGTGTCGGCGCCGAGCCGATCAAGGCGTTCGGAACCGTTCGCCATATCCTCCCGATGCTGTCGCTGGAAAACGCTTTTTCTGAAGATGAACTGAATGCTTTTCATCGCCGGGTAACGGAGCGACTGGAATTAGAGCTTGATGCCGACCTTAAATACGCTGCCGAACCGAAGCTGGACGGTGTAGCAGTCAGCCTGTTGTACGAGAAGGGGCAACTGGTACGTGGGGCCACCCGGGGCGACGGAACGACGGGTGAGGACATCACACACAATGTCAGAACAATCGACGCCGTGCCCCTTAAGCTCCTGGACAAGGGATACCCGAGCACACTCGAGGTGCGCGGCGAGGTATTCATGCCACGCGAGGGGTTCATAGCGTACAACCAGCAGGCATTGCAGAAGGGCGAAAAGACCTTCGTCAATCCTCGCAATGCTGCTGCTGGCAGTCTGCGGCAATTGGACCCGCGCCTGACAGCCGAGCGGCCGCTGGATATTTACGTCTATTCAGTCGGCCTGACCAATGGTGGTGGACTCCCGAATTGCCACAGCGAGATTCTGGATCGACTGCAGGAATGGGGCCTCAAGATTTGTCCGGACCGCAAGGTCGTCTCGGGGATCAAGGGCTGCCTGGAATTCTACGCAGATATCGGCAGGCGGCGGGATTCGTTGCGTTACGACATCGATGGTGTCGTCTACAAGGTGAACCGGCTCGACTATCAGAAAGAGCTGGGTTTCGTCTCCAGGGCCCCACGCTGGGCTATCGCGCACAAGTTTCCAGCCCAGGAGGAGGTCACGATCGTCCGCGACGTCGAATTCCAGGTTGGCAGAACCGGGGCCCTCACGCCTGTGGCAAGGCTCGAGCCAGTGTTCGTCGGCGGGGTCACGGTTAGCAACGCGACGCTGCATAACATCGACGAGCTGCATAGGAAGGACGTACGTATCGGCGATACCGTCATTGTCCGCCGGGCTGGCGATGTCATCCCGGAGGTCGTCAAGATCATTCCCGAACGGCGCCCCAAAGGCCTGAGGATCGTCAAGGTGCCGGCCAAATGCCCTGTCTGTCACTCTGCAGTGGTAAGAGAAGAAGGCGAGGCTGTAGCACGCTGTACCGGAGGCCTCATTTGTGCCGCACAGCGGGCAGAGGCGTTGAAACATTTTGTGTCACGACGAGCGCTCGATGTTGACGGCCTTGGTAGCAAGCTCATCGAACAGCTGGTCGCGATCGACCGAATCAAGACGCCTGCCGATCTCTATGGCCTCGACCGGGACGAATTGGCCGGCATGGATCGGATGGCCGAGAAGTCGGCAGAGAACCTGCTTGCCGCAATAGAACGGAGCAAAGACACAACGCTTGCGAGGTTCCTCTACGGCCTGGGTATTCGCGAAGTGGGGGAGGCGACCGCCAGCTCAATTGCGGCTCACTACGGCAAGCTCACGAGCATCATGAAAGCTGACGAGGAGAGCTTGCAGACAGTGCAGGACGTGGGCCCAATCGTTGCCTCCAGAATTCACTCGTTTTTTGCCGAAAAGCACAACCAGAAGGTGGTCAAGGGCCTGATCGACTCCGGTTTGACCTGGAAAGAGACCAAACCCAGCCCGAAGCCGGCAGACGG
>JADFGH010000234.1 GCA_022567775.1 Pseudomonadota bacterium
GCATACAGGCACTCATACGCAAGCTTGGCTGGTGGGCTGACTACCAGCGATGTTTAACGATCCCTGGTGCCGGCCCCCTGAATGCCGCTGCCCTGGTCACGGTCTTTCACCGTGGTGCCTTCGCCGGTGCGGATGCCTTCGTTGCTTTTATCGGTATGGACATCCGGGTGCGCGAATCTGGCAAGTTCAAAGGCAAACGGAAACTCTCTAAACGCGGCGAAGCCGAGTTACGGCGACTACTCTACTGCGCGACCCAAGGAGCGCGATCCTATCAACCCTTTGACGACTTCTACCAGAAACAACTCGATAAAGGCTTGCCTAAAATCGCCGCCAAAGTCATCCTGGCTCGAAAAATTGCCAGAATTGCCTTCGCCCTGATGACCAATCAACAATCTTTCAAAAAAAAGGAGATCGCCTATAGCTTTTCGCCATAGAATCTCCCACGTGCGTATCAAATAAGGAGAGCAACGCAATGTTCGGACTCCCGTTAGCAACAACCCTGCTGGTATTCGGCTTCCCGCTGTTCTGGGTGCTGTACCTGATCGGCTTTCTATACGTGTCACGTGGCTGGGACCAGGACAGCGCGAAAGAGGACGATGGGTCATGAGCGGCACGGTGATTTTTTTCCTCGTGCTCTATTACGTGGTCGTGCTCGGCATCGGCTACTGGGCAATGCGTCGCGGTGCCGGCGAGGACCTGGAGGGTTATCTGCTGGGCGGGCGGCAGGTGGGTCCGATCACGACCGCACTGACGATGCAAAGCACGGCGATGAGCGGCTACATGTTTCTTGGCGCAGGTGGGCTCGGTTTCGCGCAGGGGTACTGGGCGCTCTGGTATGCGGCGGGCGACATCGGTGGCGGACTGCTCAATTTGTCGGTTATCGGCAGGCGCATGCGCAAGTTGTCGCAGATGATGGGTGCGCTGACGGCGATCGAATACCTGGAGAAACGCTATCCGTCGCCCGCCATCCGGCTGGTCGCCGGATCGCTCACGATTTTTCTGCTGGGCTTCTATGTACTGGCGCAGCTGATTGCAGGGGGCAAGGGCATGGCGCTGGTCACCGGCATCTCTTATCCACTGGCGCTGGCAATCGCGGTCGGGATCATCCTGATCTATACCTTCATGGGCGGCTATCTCGCGGTCGCGTATACCGACTTCTTCCAGAGCCTCGTCATGCTGGTTGGCGTCATGTGGATCGTGATCGCGGCGTTGTCGGAACTCGGCGGTTTCACCGCCGCCAACGTAGCGATCGGCGAACTCGATCCGACCTTGTTATCGGTGTGGGGCAGGGGCCTGGGCTTCGAAGGGCAGTGGGGCGTGGTTGCCGGCGCGCTGCTCATTTTCTCCGTGGGCTATATGGGCTGGCCGCATGTCGTTACCCGGCATATGGCGATGTCGAGCCCGGCCACGGCACGCCGGGCCGGTTTCTGGGCGACGATCTGGAGCCTGTTCTTCGTCCCGGCGCCGTATCTCGTCGGTATTTTCGCAATTTTGATATTGCCGGGGCTCGATGATCCGGAGATGGCGATCTTCCAGGTTGCAGAACAATTGCTGCCGGCAGCGGTTACCGGCCTGGTTATGGCGGCCATCATGGCTGCAATCATGTCGACCGCCGACTCACTGTTGCTGCAGACCGGGTCAATTGCCTCACGTGATATCTATGAGCGTTTCATCAATCCCCGCGCATCGGAGCGACAGATGGTGATGGTGTCGCGCGGCCTTGTGCTTGCGGTAGCGCTGGTCGGTTACGCAATTGCGCTGGTCGAGCCGCCGACGGTCTTCAGCATCGTGATTTTTGCCACCTCCGTACTCGGCAGCGCATTCCTGCCGGCCTACGTTTGTGCCGTATGGTGGAAAAAAGCGAACACGCCGGGCGCGCTGGCATCCATGATCATCGGCGCATCGGTCGCCTTCATCTGGCAGTACGCCGGCCTGGTCGAGACCACGCAGATGCACCCGATGCTGACGGGTGTCGTGAGTTCGACCATCACGATGATCGTCGTGAGTCTCGCCACGCAGAAGATTTCTCCAGTGCCGCCGCACGTCCTGGATGCGATGAACGTCTCTGCGGAGGTGGGACCGATCCCGGCGCGGTATCTCGATGCGACGGAGTTCGGCCTTGCCAACGAGGCTGCCGCAATCGCCAATGGTCTCGAGGAGGGCGGGCACAATGGTTAAAGAAAAGTTGCTCACCGTCATTCGCGAACAGGTCGACTCGGCCACTGCGCTGCAAAATATCGCAGGCATGACGGGCGGTGTTTCTGTGGTAGTCGAACGCAGCGTGCTTTACCCCTACATTCGTTTCACGGCTAGCTGCAGCGTACCAACGATGATTGGCAGGAAGGCAATTTCGGTCGACTGCCTGGTTGACGGGATCAATGGTCTCGGCGCAACTGCCGATCCTTTTTCTACCGGGCAATTGGTTTTGTGTGACGAGGTCCGGCTGCAGCCCAAAATCACGACTGATGAAGCGCAACGCACTGCACAGCGTACCGTCACGCATCAGCTGGGCAGGCAATTCAGAATGATCGCGCCATTCGATGTAAAACTCGAAGCGGCAGGCACCATATACAAGCGATTCTGGATCATAAAGATTGGCAACGGCAGGATCATGACGGACAGCGTTACCGGCAATATGCATACCTTGAATGCAACTGCCGCGTAACGATGGCTCGGAGAGTGCAATGACAAGAACTACGACAACGCTGATTTTCTGCCTGGCTTTGTTTGCGTGCGGCGATGCCGAAATTGATGAGCGGACGCAGGTGGACGCGATTCTGCACAACGGCAAGGTCATTACTATCGATGCCGATTTGTCCATCGCATCTGCAGTGGCGATTAACGGAACCGACATTGTTGCCGTCGGCGGCGAGGAATTGCTGGAGAGCTACAAGTCGTCGAACACCGTCGATCTCGGCGGCAAGGTGCTGATGCCCGGCTTTATCGATTCGCACACGCATTTGCGGGGCCGGCCACAGCGCTTCATCGATCTCACCAGGACCCGCTCGATCGAGGAAATCAAAGCACAAGTCACGAGCAAGGCCATCGAGCTGGGTCCGGGCGAATGGATCACCGGCTATGGCTGGTCCGAGGATGTCATGGCGGAACTGCGCCGGCCGCTGCGCAATGACCTCGACGAGGCGGCGCCGGATAATCCGGTATTGCTGACTCGCGCCGGGGGTCACAGCGCGGTTGCGAACAGCATGGCGCTCAGGCTGGCCGAGGTAACTTTGACCACGCCGCAACCGGAGAACGGCGTCATCGAACGCGGCGAGGACGGCGAACTGAACGGCGTCATTCGCGAACGCCAGGACATCGTCTCCAGGCTGATACCAGAGCCGACGAACGAGGACGTACGTGACAGTCTTATTGGGGTCCTGCAAGAACAACTGAGCCTGGGAATTACCAGCTTCACGCATGCGACAGGCTCGATCGAGTCGTATCCGGAGTGGGAAACCATCTACGGCCTGCATCGTGGCACGCTGCCAAGAGCTACCATCCAGGTTTTTTGGGAAGGTCCGGACGCAATGACCGCGTTCGGCAAAAAGACCGGTGATGGCGATGAGCACCTGCGGGTCGGCCCGATCAAGATATTTGTCGATGGCGGATTCACCGGCCCTGCTGCGTTTACCAAGGAGCCTTACAAAGGTGAGACAGACTATCGCGGCACGCTCAGCCTGACCCTGGAGGAACTGACAACAACCATTAGTGAAGCACATGCTGCAGGCTGGCAATTCGGCATACACGCGATCGGCGATGCCGCGATCGAACTGACTATCGATGAGCTTGCTGCCGCCCTCGATGAATTACCAAGGGAAGATCACCGGCATTATCTTAATCACTTCACGGTGATGCCGTCGGCGGAGTCCATGGACAAAATGGCTGCTTACGGTATTGCAATCACGCAGCAACCGAATTTCACTTACACGCTCGACGGACGGTATTCGGCTTATCTCGACGGCGATCGTCTCAAGCACAATAACCCGCTGCGGACACCGATGAATCATGGTATTCACGTGGCGATATCGAGCGATATTCTGCCGATCGGACCGATGGTCGGCATATATGCCGCGGTAACGCGCAAGGGCATGTCGGGCACGGTGTTCGGCGAGGAAGAGTCCCTGACTGTGATGGAGGCATTACGCGGCTACACCCTGTACGGCGCCTGGCTGTCATTCGAGGAAGACCGCAAAGGCAGCATCGAGCCGGGCAAGCTGGCCGACATGATCGTGCTCGATCAGGATATCCTGACCATAGACCCGGATCACATCATGGACATCAACGTTGAGCAGACCTGGCTTGGCGGTAAACTGGTCTACGAACGATGACCAAGAAACTCAATATCCCCCGCCGGGATTTTATAAACGGCTTCGCGCTGAGCGTGGCGGCAGGCAGTTCCTTGTCGCCGATTGAATTGCTGGCGATGACTGCGAAAAATGAGCA
>JADFGH010000235.1 GCA_022567775.1 Pseudomonadota bacterium
CTGGTCGTCATCGATCAGGTCCTGGCGAATTTCGATGCCGACATGCGGCAAGCCGATCGCCTCGGCATGATGATCGATGGTGAAATCCTGTGGCGACTTGCCAGAGTATGGTTCGTTATCGCCAACATGAAATCCAGCCTGGCTTAAATCGTGCACAAAAATCTCGGCCGTCACCCGGTCTGTGTCCCACAGCACGCCCATTTCCCACGGGCGGGATTCGCCGTTAAGGACTGGTGTAAAACTGTGCACTGAAACAAATATCGGCGGTCGCCCTTGCGCCCCCAGGCGCTCAAGCTGAGACTCAATGGCATGGTGATAGGGCCAGTAAATCTCATCGGCACGCGCTTTTTTTTCTTCCGGATGCAGGTTGCGATTTCCCGGCACGACGATGCCGTCGCCGAATTCCAGGAAAGCGCTCGGATCCATCAACTGCCGGTTGCAATCCACAACCAGCCTCGAGTACTGGCACAAAACTGCCGTCGCAGACAGCATCTTCGCCAGTCGTTCCGTCAACGCACCAGCGCCGATGTCCAGCGCAAGGTGACAACGACGCGCGACCGGATCGAGTCCCATTGTCTTGAGCGCGGCAGGAAAGCGCCGGCTCGCGTGATCACAGATCAGGATAATGGGTGACGTCGACTTGCCGTTCATGATGACGAACGGGGCTGGTTCGTCGTCTGCTAATAAGCGTCGCGTGGAATTATTGTTGTCAGTGCCGTCTATGGGAGTTTTTATGGCGCGAAAATAATGGAAACCGCAGTGTACCGTATCGCCGTCCGTCGTGAATGATTCGGCTCAGGCCCGTTGCGCGGAACCGCGTTGACCGGCCCAGGGTGCGAAAGACGCCACCGAAGCAGGCCTGGCAATGTAATAACCCTGCGCAAACTCGACGCCCAAAGTACTAAGTTTATCAAGTACTTCCTTGGACTCAACCCGTTCCGCAATGGTCGAGATTCCCATCGCCTTACCCACCTGGTTAATGGCCCTGACCATGCTTTCGTCGACCGTGTCCTCGGCAACGTGGCGGATGAACTGACCGTCGATCTTCAGGTAATCAACCGGAAGATTCTTGAGATACGTGAACGAAGACAGGCCACTGCCGAAATCGTCGAGTGAGAATTTGCAACCGAGCTTCTTCAGGGTCTGCATGAAGTGAATCACCCGCGACAGATTTGAAATCGCAGCAGTTTCTGTAATTTCAAAACAAATCGCGCCATCCGGCAGTTTTTGTTTCTTTAATTCATCGATTACGTAATCGAGGAACCGGTCTTCACTCAGTGACGTGCCTGAAAGATTGATGGCCAATGTGAAGTGCGCTTGCTTGGCCAGCGGATTCTTGTCCGCGAGCTGCGTTAAGGCTTCATGAATCACCCAGCGATCCAGGGTGGACATCAGGTTATAGCGTTCTGCGGCAGGAATAAATTGGTCCGGGTTAACGATGTTGCCGTTCTCGTCACGCATGCGCAGGAGCAGCTCGTAGTGTCCGCGTGACTGCTCATTGCTTTTCCTGATACCGATAATCGGCTGAAAATAAAGTTCGAAGCGTTTTTCTTCGACGGCGCTCGTGATTCGCGACACCCACTTCATTTCCTCGTGCCGCACCGAAGCGTCGCTGTCTTCATAGAGGTGAATCTGGTTGCGGCCCATGTCCTTCGCCGAGTAGCAGGCAACGTCGGCAGAACTCATGACACTTGCCGCGTCAGGACTCCCGTGCGTGACCATGTACATGCCGATCGAACAGCGAACGTTTGTATAGGCGTCCTGCCAGTTAAATCGAAAGTCCTCGATCGCGCAGCGAATGGCCTCCGCAACCTCCATCGCCCGGTCAGCGCTGCAGCGTTCGAGCAGAATGCCGAATTCGTCGCCACCGAGACGCGCGAGGGTATCGGTGGAGCGGATATTGGACTGTATGACCTCCATGACCTGGCGCAACAGTTCATCACCCGCGGTATGGCCGAAGGTGTCGTTGACAACTTTGAACTGGTCCAGGTCGATGTAGAGGAGCGCGTGCGTATGGGACGGATTCTCCTGCGAATTCTCCAGCGCGGCAACCAGGCAATTTTCAAACTCCCGGCGGTTGATCAGACCGGTCAACGCATCGTGCGAGGCCTGGTAAGACAGTTGGCGGAAAAGCCGTGATTCCTTGCTGATGTCATGGAATACCATGACGGCGCCGATCATGTTGCCCATGCGATCACGGATCGGCGCAGCGGAATCCTGAATCGGAATCTCGACGCCTTCCTGGTTAATCAGCATCGAGTTCGCCGCCAGCGTGATCACGCGACCTTCTTTCAGGCAGCGTATCACCGGGTGCTCGACGCTCGCACGCGTGTGCTCATTGATGATCGTCATGATCTCGCCGATCGGCTTGCCGCGAGCACCGCGAACATCCCAGCAAGTGAGGTCCTGAGCGACCGGGTTGATGTAGTCAATGCGGCCCTCGGCGTCGGTCGTGATAACGCCATCACCGATCGATTGCAGCGTCACCTGGGCACGCTCCTTCTCCTCGAAAACCCGGGTCTCAGCTATCTTGCGCTCGGTGATGTCCGTAATCGTGCCCTCATGGGCGATGACGACGCCGTCGTCGTCACAAATGGCACGCGAGTTTTCCAGCACGACGATCTCACCGCCGTCCTTGCGCCGCAGGCGGTACTCGAAATTCTTGACCACTCCCTCTGCTTCCAGGCGGGCGAATACCCGCTCCCGGTCAACCGGGTTTACGTAGAGCTCGGTAGTGCGGCCCGCCTTCTTGAGATCATCCACCGTGTCGTAGCCAAGCATTTCGACCAGCGCAGGATTAGCGGTAATGATTTCGCCTTCCCTGGAGGCGATATAAACGCCCTCGACGACATTCTCAAACAGGCCGCGATAGCGGGACTCGCTGTTCTTGAGTCGTTGATCGTCGATCTCCTTCTTGATCGCGATGCCGGCAAGCCTGACCATGCGCTCGAGCTTGTCCAGTTCATCGGTCGTCGGCTGGCGGCACTTGTCAACGTAAACATCCAGCGCACCGATAATGCGTGACGCCGCACCGTGCAGCGGGAACGACCAGACGGCCTTGATCAGGTGTTTTTTCGCAAGCTCGTGCTGCCCGTCCCAGGCCTGGTCTTTGGCGATGCTTTCGACAAATTTTTCCTTGTTCTGGAACACGGCCACACCACAGGCGACTCCAAGCGGATCTACCTTGATGAAATCCAGTGCAAGCCTGAATTCTTCGGGGAGGCTCGGCGCCTGCTCAACATGCAGGACCTGGTTCATGATATCGAGTTTGAGTATTGCTACGCGCAGGCCGCCGCAGATCTTTTCAGTGGAGCGGCAGATGGATCGCAGGGTGCGCTCAAACGGCGCGCTCGCCGCGATCATTTCGAGGATCTTGTTTTGTGCATACGTAAACTCGTCATCGCGCTTGCGATCGGCGATATCGGTGATGCTGACCCGGATCAGTTTGCGATCACCGGCAGGCAAGCGGCTGAAGCGCACCTCGCAGGGTATCTCCGTACCGGCCGAGTCCTGGTGCAGCCATTCGAATATCGGATGCTCGCCATTCAGTGCACGTGAAATATGGCCGCGACGAATGCCGAACGAAGGCGTTCCATCGGGCTGCATCCGTGGACTGATTGCCTTTGGGCCTACGCTAAGGAGCCCTGCGCGTGACAAATTAAACAGCTGGCAGGCATTTTCGTTGGCATCGACAAATCGATTGGCATCCACGTCGAGCACAACAATAGCTTCCGGAGCGTTCTCTACCAGTGCGCGATAGCGCTCCTCGTTTTCCCGCAGCGTTTTCTCTGCCTGCTTGCGGCCGGTGACATCGCGCAGGCTGATAACAAAGACCTGGTCGTCGCCGGCCATCAAAGCACTGGCATTAATCTCGGCTGTGAAAACGTCACCATCCTTGCGTGCTGCATTGACTTCACCGCCGGCGAAATCGGTGTGCGTATCATCGAGGTCGGACATGAATGGTTGAAGATATTCCGCCAGTGTCTGGTCCCTGGCGTCCGGGAGAATGTCGGTCACCGGCGAACCGATGAGGTCTTCTTTGGCAATCCCGAAATAGCGCGCACATACCTTGTTACAGTTGCGAATGGTGCCCTGCTCACTGACCGACAGCAGCGCGCTGGTAACACTGTCAAAGATGAGATCGATCGGCGTGATGGTGGCGGGCGTCGGACTGGTCAGCGTCTGAGTGATCACCGACTGCGTGATGGTCGCTTCCATTTTGTCATAATGTTCGTCGATTAATTTGAGGAGGGCGATGAAGTCCAGTTTGTTGATCCCGGACTTTTCAGTTGCTTCTTTTATCCGTTGTTGCAGTTCCCGATGCATTGTTGCCGAAACCGGTTCCCTCGTTCCTTGAGCGCTTAGCCACGCTGGCGATTCCACGACCCCGCTGGCGGTCCCCGTTGTCCTGCCTGTTGGCCCGAATGGTTATGGCGGA
>JADFGH010000236.1 GCA_022567775.1 Pseudomonadota bacterium
GCCGGCGGCGATCGCGGCACGAGCAATGAGCCGTACCTGTTCAGGCGTTGGCGGCACGTTATTCAACAGGTCGAGCAAAATCTCGTGTGCCTTTTGCGCGTGACCGAGTTTCAGCAGCGCCTCCGCATAGTGTATGACAAGCGGCACATTTCGCGGGAATAATTCGCGAGCGCTCTCGAAAGTAGCCACCGATTCGTCGATCGCCTCCGTGGCGAGTTGCGCATCGGCAAGGCCGATATGGTAGGCGATGACCTTGGGATCCTTATTCGCAAGTTCTTCAAAAATCTTGTTCGCTTGCGTATTGCGACCGTGCCTCAGGTAGGCGACGGCGCGGCCATATCGTTCAACATCCGACTGATATTCGTACGGCTCCCGTTCAAAATATCTTACAGCCTCTTCGGAGGTTGATTTGGATGTGACCAGGATTCTCGCCCGCGCTACCCCGTAGTTGACTGTATCGCTGGTATGCACCGGCGGATAGCTGCGGGCCCTGCTTCTTGCCTCGGCAATTCTCGCGCTGCTGACAGGGTGTGTCCTTAAGAATTCCGGCGTACGGAATTCCATAGGCGTGTTACTGCGGGAGATAACCTCGAAGAACGACGCCATGCCCTGCGGATCAAAGCCGGCGTTGGCGAGTGCCGAGATGCCGACACGGTCCGCCTCGTACTCATTCGATCGCGTGAAATTGATCTGTTGTTGCGCCGCGGTTCCCTGCGCGATGGCAATCGCGCCCTGTACTGCATTGCTATCGGCACCTGCCACTGCAGCAAGGATTGCGCCAAGCATAATCGCCATGCTCATGATACTTTGACGTCGACCGGAATGAATAGCCCGGGCGATGTGGCGCTGTGTCACGTGTGAGATTTCATGCGCGAGCACGCCGGCAAGTTCATCCTCGCTCCTGGTCGCCTCGAGCAGTCCGGTGTGGACAGCAATAAATCCGCCTGGCAGGGCGAACGCATTGATTGCCGGGTCTTCGATCACAAAGAAAGAAAAATCATGGATGCCGTCACTGTTCGCCTGTGCGGCGATGCGATGGCCGATTTCATTCACGTATTCGTTAACCAGTGGGTCCTCGACGACCCGGCCACTGTTACGGATTTGCCGCATGATCGCACGCCCGAGCTGTGCCTCATCGTTTCTGGAAAGTGTGGCATCGGCGGGACTGCCGATATCGGGCAAATTGATCTCAGCGGCAGGGGCGAGGACTGCAAGCGTCAATCCCACTGCCAAAAGCAACAGTGTGCATCTGCTGATTATTGCTGCTGTCACGGGTATGCTCGCTGTAATTGTCCTAAATGTCTGACCGGGGCCATCCACGTCCGTTCCCAATCATACCTGTTGTCGCGCGGCGTGAACGCTGATTTTTCCTGTACGGCCGCGCCTGCTTTACATAAGTCATTGAAAACAAAGAATTTCGGCGCTTAACATTTCTTGACGGCGTCCAGTACCGCCGCGGCATGGCCCTTGACCTTCACTTTGCGCCATTCCTCTCGAAGCTTGCCCTTTTCGTCAATCAGAAAGGTGCTGCGTTCGACGCCCATGAATTTTCGGCCATACAGGGTCTTCTCCCTGATAACGTCGAACTGGTGGCACAGTTTTTCATCCGGGTCGGATAGCAACTCGAACGGAAACTTCTGCTGGTCCCGGAATTTCTCGTGCGAGCGTACGCTGTCCCGCGATACGCCGAAAACGACGCTGTTGTGACGCCGAAATTTTGCATGCAGGTCGCGGAAGTCCTGCCCCTCAGCCGTACAACCGGGCGTCGCGTCCTTCGGATAGAAGTACAACACGACTTTTTTGCCACGCAGCGACTTGAAATGCACGGTCTGGTCGCCCGTAGCTGCACATTGAAAGTCCGCGACGACGCGGTTCAGTGCGGGCCCCGCCACTGCCATGTCTCCTTTATATATGGCCAGCTACGCTTTGATCGGCTCGAGGATCGAATCGAGATTGAGCTGCTCACAGAGATCCAGGAACTCGTCTCGCAACTGTGCAATCGGCATTGACCCCGGGATATTGACCGTCATTTGCACCGAGAACATGGGCGCGCCCGTGTGGGCAGCGGCATAACGCCGTGTCGCGAGGTCAGCGATCTCAATGTTCCTTGCCGCGAAAAACTCTGACAAGTTAAAAACGATGCCTGGCTGGTCGAGGCAGACGACATCGACGCCGTAGGGGATGCAGTCCTCCTGGCCGCTGCGTTCGCCGGTTTTCTTGATCGTAATTGTAAGGCCGTCTTTCTCGGTGAGATCGTCGAGTGCCTTCTCGAGTTTGGTGAGCGTGTGCCAGTTGCCGGAAATCAGCAGTAACACCGCGAATTCGGAGCCCAGCGATGCCATGCGGCTCTCTTCAATGTTGCCGCCGCAATCGAGAATCGCCTTGCTGATATCCTTGACAACACCAGGACGATCAGCGCCAACTGCTGATAAAACAATAAGTTGCGTCATTTATTTAGAAATCACCTTGTTACAGCTTTCACGGGCTGCTGGGGCCGGACGGGGCACGAACCTGCGATCATGCCGTTCCCCGCAAGGTCTTGCCAGTTATCGGTCAGAACAGTAACATCGCGTGCCTTGTTTTGGGCGAGGATTTATCGTGTTTCACGGCAGCATTGTGGCCCTGGTTACGCCGTTCGACGAGCAGGACCGGATTGATTACGATGCCTTGCGGCGGCTGATCGAGTTCCATATCAGCGAGGGCACGAATGGCCTGGTGATTGCCGGTACCACCGGTGAATCGGCGACACTTGAGAAAGGAGAGCATGCAGAGCTGATCAGGCGCGCGGCGGACATGGTTGAAGGCCGCATTCCGGTTATTGCTGGTACCGGATCCAATTCGACCCGGCAGACGGTGGAGTTGTCCCTGGAACTGGCTGATGCGGCGATTGATGGCTACCTGCTGGTTGTCCCTTATTACAACAAGCCTGTGCAGGAAGGTTTGTATCAGCATTTTCGGACCATCGCGGACGCCCTCGACAAGCCGGTGATGTTGTACAACGTACCAGGACGGACCGTTGCGGATATGCTTCCCGAGACTCTGGCAAGACTGGCAGATCATCCGAATATCTTCGGCGTCAAGGACGCGACCGGGGACATGGATCGGATGAAGCTGCATCAGGCGCTATTGCCTGATGATTTCAGGTACTACAGCGGAGATGATTTCACGGCATTGGAATTTCTGAAACTGGGCGGCCACGGTGTCGTCACCGTAAGCGGCAATGTTGCACCACGAAAAGTATCAGATATGTGCCATGCCATTGCGAGTGGCGAACTGGAAAAGGCCACCGGGATCGACGAGAGTCTTCAACCACTGAACACGGCGTTGTTTGTGGAGTCAAACCCGATACCCGTCAAATGGGCGCTTCACGAGATGGGTCTGATTTCATCGGCAATTCGCTTACCATTAACAGTTTATGCAGATGAGTTTCACGAACAAATGAAGGACGCAATGAAAACAGCAGGCATCACGATCGGGGATCAGTCATGAACAGGGCAGGGGTGCTGCTTGTGTTTACGGCTGCCGTCATGATCACTGGCTGCAATAGCGCACCAACCTGTGATGAGCTCGCATTCTATGAATCCGCCGAGGGCGGCAGACGCATAGTGGCGCCCGAAGATCTCGATGGCCTGGATGAGTACAAGGAAATGGTCATCCCGGAAGCATCCCCCAGACCGCCACGAGACCTGAGTGCTGGCTGCATCGACAGGCCACCAACTTTGAAGACGAGTAAATCGGAGGACAACTGATTAGGGAGAGGTGGCCGAGCGGTTTAAGGCGCTTGCTTGGAAAGCAAGTGTACGGTAACTCCGTACCGCGGGTTCGAATCCCGCCCTCTCCGCCAATCTAAGTAATTGTTTTTAAAGGGAGTACCGTGTTTTTGGTGCGCCCGAAAAAGTCCCCAACTTTCCGCCGTTTACACCACTCAATCATGTCTGAACCGTACGCAGAGACGCACTCGGCACGGGATTTCCCCGTCTCTGGCGCGAAAGTCTCTTAGCGTACTTTCGGCGGTACGGTTCAGACAGTATTTGGTTTGGATTTTGCCGCGACTATCGTTCGCGGATCGGACTTCGATAGCCGTCTCTCAATCAATGCCCAGGCGTAGACGTTGTGCTTCCCAGTCATAGGGTACGTCCATACGCTTGCAGAGGCGTTCTGCGTTGAGTTCAACCGGGTGACGATTCTGAAGAATGGCCTGGACGATGTCGGGGGCCAGAAAACTCAGCCTGAGTACTCGGGTGAAGTAGGAACTGCACACGCCAGCCTCCTTCGCCAGGTCAGCCATGCCCTTGTTACGATTCTTCAAAAAGCGATCTTGGTACTGAGCGGCTTTGGCGTGTAGTCGATGAAGACTGTGATCGGGAGTGGACCTGGAATCGGGATCGTTGC
>JADFGH010000005.1 GCA_022567775.1 Pseudomonadota bacterium
CGCGCGCTGAGTTGCCGTACCAGTTCGTGATTCAGTTTAAGTTCCTCGTTTTCATGGAGTGCGCGGCGCAGATGCAATGAACATTCGACTTTGCCGCGTTTGATTGCCGCGGCGATCTGTTGCCGAAACTCGACCTCCCTGGGCCGCAATTCATCGGGCAGACGGAACTGAACGTCCAGGTAGCGATGATTGACCGCCCGCAATTCACAGGTCAGGGTACCGAATGGCGATTCGGCCGCCTCGCGGGCGAATCCGGTCATACTGTGCAACATTGGAAACCTCTCTGTTAATTAATTTGTGTTTGCAGGCCAGTCCGCCCACAGTCTTCGTTAAGGGTACCTCTAAATACCTGTCGTGGCCGCGGCTTGCAGGAGCGGCTTCAGCCGCGAATGGCTCGAACCCGGTTCGGGGCAAAAGCGCCTCCTAACGACTTATCGCGAATGAAAGTGAGCAAAAACAAGCTGAATATTCTAAGCTGGCCGACCCACGCCGGCCAGCAGTATTAGTCAGCGACTGACATGAAAATTGAATACGCAAAAGTCTCAGCGCTCGGTGACCGGAATGACAACCAGGACCGGGCGGCGATCGTGGTGGCTGAGGATGCGGCGATCATGCTCGTGTTTGATGGCATGGGTGGTCACGAGAACGGCGCCCAGGCTGCCGAAGCTGGCCTCAGGGTCGTGCAGGATTTGTTTATGGCGTCTGATCTGCCACTGTTCGATCCGCAGGGATTCCTCAATATGTCCATGTCCCGCGCCCATGATGAAGTCGTCAGGATCGGGGCCGATGTCGCCGTGGATTTTCGGCCGCGCGCCACCTGCGCCATCTGTCTCATCCAGGAAAGCGGTGCCTGGTGGGGTCACATCGGTGACAGCAGGATCTACCACATGCGCGACGGTCAACTGATTACGCGCTCCAGGGATCACAGCCATGTAGAGGTCCTCATTCAGGAGGGTGCAATAACGGAGGAAGAAGCACTCGACCATCCTATGCGCAATTTTGTGGAATGCTGCATTGGCGGGGATGCGCCGGTTCCGGACATGAGCATTACGCGAAAAATGCCACTCGAAGCCGGCGACGTACTACTGGTATGCACCGACGGACTCTGGTCCGGGATGACCGACAATCAAATGGCTGAGATTGCGACCAGTTCGGCCAACAATCTCGCCGACAACCTCAAAGCGCTAAGCGTCAAAGCACTGACGGCGAACGCGCCATACAGCGACAATACAACGGGTACCGCGCTACAGTGGCTCGGGGAGTAAACTTCCCGCTAGCGACGTTGCCTGCAATCAGCCGTTGAAAAACCCATGCATGGCCTTCGCAACAATCTGCTGCTCACAAGAACAAAGGGAGAAACGAATGCGACCCAGTGGCCGCGCCCCGGACGAATTAAGGCCGGTGCAATTCATCACTAATTACACCAGGTATGCCGCCGGCAGCGTCCTGGCAGAATTCGGTGGCACTCGGGTATTGTGTACGGCAAGCGTTGAGCATCGTGTCCCACCCTGGATGCGCGGCAATGGCCGCGGCTGGGTAACCGCCGAGTACGGCATGTTGCCTGGCTCAACGCATACGCGCTCGGCAAGAGAGGCTGCGCGTGGCAAGCAGAGCGGACGCACGCAGGAGATCCAGCGCCTGATCGGCAGATCATTGCGGGCAGCAACAGATCTCGAGGCGCTTGGTGAACGAACGGTGACGCTCGACTGTGATGTTTTACAAGCGGATGGCGGCACGCGAACGGCGGCGATCAGCGGCGCATACGTTGCCCTGGTACTGGCCATGAATGATCTATGCGTCAGAAATGAAATCAGGAAGAACCCGGTACACGGTCATATCGCTGCAGTGTCGGTAGGCATCTACCAGGGAACGCCGATTCTCGATCTCGATTACGAAGAAGATTCGGCAGCGGAAACGGACATGAACATCGTTATGAACGAGGCCAGCCGCTTTATCGAAGTGCAGGGCACTGCCGAAGGCCACGCATTCAATCGCGAGGAATTCGATGCGATGCTCGAGCTTGCCAGCAAAGGTATTGCCGAAGTAATCGAGCATCAAAACACAGCGATTGCGCACACAGCCTGACAGGTGCTATGAAGTGCTGCCGTTATCAAGAATCGTTTTCGCAAGCGGCAACCCGGGTAAGATTCGCGAGGTCGGCGACATTTTCGTGGATCAGGATATTTCGATCGTTCCGCAGAGAGAATTCGCAATCGAGTCTCCGGAAGAGACCGGGACTACTTTCGCTGACAATGCCCTGTTGAAAGCTCGCCATGCAGCGGCCCGATCAGGATTGCCGGCAATGGCTGACGATTCCGGAATTGTTGTTGATGCGCTTGGCGGGGGCCCCGGTGTCAGGTCCGCACGCTACGCCGGGGAACAAGCGACAGACGACCAAAACGTAGACAAACTGCTTCAGGAACTCGCGGATGTGCCTGATGCGCAGCGCGGTGGGGGTTTTCATTGCGCGGCTGTGCTGGTCTTTCCCGAGCGCGACGTTGCACCGCTCATCGTGGAGGCAGTGTGGCGCGGGAAGATCCTGCGCGAAAGAGCGGGTGAAGGCGGCTTCGGCTATGACCCCGTATTTCTCGATCTGTCTTCAGGCAAGACCGGCGCGCAAATGACCCGGGAAGAAAAAAACTGTGTAAGTCATCGTGGTAAGGCCTTCTGCGAATTGAAAAACCTTCTGCTGACAATGCGGCATGAAAACCGATGACAATCAAATTGCCGCCATTGTCCCTGTACATACACCTACCCTGGTGTGTTCGAAAATGCCCGTATTGCGACTTCAACTCGCATGCGGCGGGTGATAGTGCGCCGCGCAGCCGCTATGTCGCGGCGCTACTCGATGATCTTGCGAGCGAAGCCGAGCGGGCTGATGGCAGGACGGTAGAAAGTATTTTCCTTGGCGGCGGCACCCCGAGCCTGTTTGCGCCGGAAGAGATCGGGCAAATTATTGACGCGGCGAAAAATGATCTTGAGGTTGCCGCCGACTGCGAAATCACGATGGAGGCGAACCCGGGAACGGTCGAGCGGGGAGACCTTGCAGGTTTCCGCCAGGCCGGTGTGAATCGTATATCGCTGGGGGCGCAGAGTTTCAACAACGAAATGCTGCGGGCACTTGGGCGCATTCATGATGCCGACGATAGTCTCGCGGCCTTTGACGCTGCGTGTGCAGCCGGTTTCGACAGCATCAATATTGATCTCATGTTTGCATTGCCGGGGCAGAGTCTGCAAGCGGCGATCGAGGATATTGAGCAGGTTTGCGGGCTGAAGCCGCCGCATATCTCCTACTATCAACTCACCCTGGAGCCGAACACGATTTTCTTCAAACGCCCGCCGGAAAACTTGCCGGATGATGATCTGAGCTGGGAAATGCAGGAGCACTGTCAGCGGTTGCTACGGGATGCAGGCTACCAGCAATATGAGATTTCCGCGTTCGCAACAGAGGGGCATCGCTGCCGCCATAATCTGAACTACTGGACTTTCGGTGACTACCTGGCAGTCGGCGCCGGAGCCCACGGCAAGGTCACAGGCCTGGATGGCGTTATCAGGCGCTACCAGAAGCCGGCGCACCCGCTTAGCTATATCGAGCAAATGCTCGAGGGGACATTCAAGCCACTGTTGCAGACCTTGAATGAACAGGACGCTGGATTTGAGTACCTGCTGAACGCGCTGAGACTATCGGCCGGATTTTCAGAATCGGCATTCTCGGGCAGCACCGGCCTGCAGATTGACGCAATCGAGGAGCCGCTGGCGAAGGCAAAAGCCGATGGTCTTATCCAGGAATCCGCTAGCGGCGTGTGGCAGCCAACGCCGCTGGGATTCCGTTTTCTGAATGACCTCCAGGCCCGATTTCTGCCCTGAGTTGCCGCAGGTTTGACTACTTTTTGAGCAGCATTTGCCGTGGTTTACCGAAGAACGGATGTCGCTTTTTATGCACAACTGATCGCGGATGCCTATTTTTTCCGTGTAATAGGAGCTGAAATTCAGCTCGACTGTGCGAAAGTCAACACAACTCGTTGATTTATAAGATTTTGACTAATTGAACATAAAATAGACACTTTAGAAACCCTGCTTTAAAAATCCCTACTTAGCTCACTCACTCAATTTTTTTCCACAGACTTATCCACAGGAATTGTGGATAAGTCTCAAGCCCCGGAATCGGCCACTTGCGACAGTCGCGGCTTCGCTATATCCTACGCGCCCTTTGCGCACCGCAGCACCTCAGGACGAGCCAAATGAAAGCCGAGATTCATCCCGCCTACAACGATATCAAGGTTACCTGTAGCTGCGGCAACGAATTCACAACCCGCTCCACGCTTGGCGAGGACCTCCTCATCGAAGTGTGCTCGGCATGTCATCCTTTCTATACCGGCAAGCAGAAAATCATTGATACCGGCGGGCGGGTAGACAAGTTCCGGCGCAAGTACGGTATCAGCTAGGTATTTTTGGCGCCGCAGGGCAATCCTCTGCCGCCATCATTTGCTCGAACCGCCGGCTTCCGGCACGATGGGGCAGTTTGCCCACGCGGTTTTTCTGCGCGGCGCTCGGGCGGTGGTCTGACCTTTAATTGCGATGTTCGCGGTGGTGACGCAGGGACCAGCTGTGTCACCTTGAATCGGTCCGTGCTTGCCAAAAACGATTTTCGGAAAGGATTGCGACCGGGACGCGGCAATCATGATTGCCGGTTCGCTGCCGGCCAAGGATCGAAAACTCTATGAGCAAAGACGTATATACGCTGACCAGCCCTGAGGGCAAGACCACTGAACTTCCGGTTCGCAATGGCACGATGGGGCCCAGGGTCGTTGACATTGGCAAGCTTTACCGGGAGCAGGGGGTATTCACCTATGACCCCGGATTCGTCTCCACTGGCAGTTGCGAAAGCGAAATTACGTTCATTGACGGTGACAAGGGCCTGCTCATGTACCGGGGTTATCCGGTGGAGCAGCTTGCCGCGCACTCCAGTTTCATAGAAGTCGCCTATCTCCTTCTATACAGTGAGCTGCCGAGTGCAGACCAGTTGGCCGAATTTGAAGAGTCCATTCGCAGGCACACGATGCTCAACGAGGGCATGCTGCGATTCTTCAACGGCTTTCGTTACGACGCCCATCCGATGGCCGTTTTGTCAGCGGTAGTGGGATCCATGTCGGCTTACTATCACGACACGATGGACGTAAACGATCAGCGCGCCAGGGAAGTTTTCACTCATCGCATTCTTGCCAAGTTGCCGACGATTGCTGCAGCCGCGCATAAACTGACCGCCGGGCAGCCCTATGTCTATCCGCGCAACGATCTTAGCTACTCGGAAAACCTGCTGCATATGCTATTCGCCGTGCCGGCGGAGACTTACGAAATCAACGAGGTTGCCGCACAGGCGCTTGACCTGCTGTTTATCCTGCATGCTGATCACGAACAAAATTGTTCGACGTCGACAGTACGCATGGCCGGCAGTTCGGGTGCCAATCCTTACTCCGCTATCGCCGCCGGCATCGCTGCACTCTGGGGACCGGCACACGGTGGCGCGAACGAGGCAGTGCTGCGTATGCTCAAGGAGATCGGCACCGCCAGGAATATTCCGAAGTATGTCGCAAAGGCCAAAGACAAGGATGACCCGTTCAGGTTGATGGGCTTTGGGCACCGCGTATACAAGAATTTTGATCCGCGGGCGACGATCATTCGCGACATGTGCCACAAGGTTCTCGCGCAAAATGGACAGCAGGACGCGCCGCTTTTCGAACTGGCGTTGAGACTCGAGGAAATGGCACTGAAGGACGAGTACTTTATTGAAAAGAATCTTTATCCGAATGTCGACTTCTATTCGGGTATTATCTACCGCGCACTGGGAATACCGACATCGATGTTCACCGTCATGTTCGCCATTGGCAGAACAGTGGGCTGGGTTGCACACTGGCGAGAAATGATCAGGGACCCGAATGGCCGCATCAGCAGACCGAGACAGTTATACACCGGGTCACAGCAGCGCGACTATATGGCCATCGAAAAACGCGGTTAATTTGGCTTGTCTCTCCGACAATAATTGTAGGAAGGGATCGTAGGAGCTCGCCCCAGCGAGCGACAAATATTGAAGGGCATGTTAGGAAACATGCCCTTCAATGTTTGCCAAGCATGATTCAACCACTCCCAGTCAAAGAACATCGCTCGCTGGGGCGAGCTCCTACAGGCGGGCTCCTACAGTATCAGGTCTCTAACAATCTCAGGATGGCATTCCTGTCCGCCCGCCGCATCGGCTTGCCGTCGACCGGGCTGATCGGCGCCTGACGCACACCGTCGACCGGGAATACGGTCGCCTCGATTGCCGATTCATCCTGGGTGAAGCGAAACGCAGCAAACGTTTCGGCGCGATCTCTGCGACTCTTCAGGCGGCGTTCGAATGGCTGATACTGCACCGAGCACCCCTGCAACCGATTTGCCACCATCTCGGCGTTGTCTGCAAAGACATGCAGGTTCACAGCAGAGTTTGCGCTGGCAGTACCGTGCAACACCGGCCCGACCAGGCGTGGTGCGAACGCCACCAGTAATTCCATCGCAGACAAGGCCGCACGTCGCAGGACGCGAAGCAAATCGACATGCGATTCTCTGCCGAATAACTGCAAGTGTTCACCGACCGCTTTTTCAATTTCAGTGTTTCCCGGCAATGATCCGCGCTCACTCATGCCCAGCCGCGCGGCTGCCTTGATCTTGGCAACGTGGTAATCCTCGATGCCCTGCTCGACGATGATACGCGCGGCCTCCTGCGCGAGAACCTGTCTTGCGCGGTCACCATCGTTTACCTGCCGTCTGGACATTGTCTGCTGAGTATCCTGTAGTCCTTAAAACAGAGTCTCGTCTTTCTCCGGATCCTCTGCAGTGTTGAAAATATCCAGCTGTCCGTCGAGCGCCTCGCACTCTGGTACAAATTCCTCGCGGAAATGCTCGAACATCACATCTTCAAACGGATGAGAGGCGCTGGCCGGGCAACCGGTGCTCTTCGAGATGCGCACGGTAACGATACCCCCGGGCATCTCCATTTGCGCCTGCGGAACGCCTTGCAGGGCAATGCGCATGAATTCTATCCATATCGGCAGGGCGGTTCTCGAACCCTCTTCGCGCGGACCAAGCGGCAGGTCGTCATCGTAGCCGACCCAGACGATAGCAACGATCTTGGAGTTGAAGCCTGCAAACCAGGCATCGCGGCGGTCATTCGAGGTGCCGGTCTTGCCGGACAGATCTCTGCGCCCGAGCACCCGGGCACGTACGCCGGTGCCACGCCGGATGACGTCGCGCATCGCATCCTGGATCAGAAACGCGTTCTGCGGGCTGATGATTCTTGCCGCCGTATTAACGTCGGCAAATAATTCGGGGGCAAGCGTAGCGTCGGGTCGATACGACTCACCCATTTCCGCCATCTGCTCGAGCGAGAATGTCTGCTCCGGCTCATCGTCGGACAAAGACTCTTCCCCGGAGAGTGCTTGTTCGGCGGCGTCCACAACCCCGTCATGCAATGGCGTCACCGGGTATAGTGGTTCCGGCTGCGGCATGACGAGGCCGGGAATCATTTCTTCCGGCTCACATTCCGGACAAACGACATCTGGCTGCGCGCGATACAGGACCTCTTCATTCGGGCCAATGATCGAGTCAATGACGTACGGTTCGATGGCGTAGCCGCCGTTCGCAAACGTTGCGTAGCCTTGAGCCATGTCGAGTGGTGATGCGGTGCCGCCACCAAGCGCCAGTGAGCCGTTTCTAATCAACGTATCGCCGGGAAATCCAAATGGTTCAAGATGCCGCACGGCATTGCCGACGCCCGTGTTGTTCAGCAGCAAGCGGACCGAGGCCAGGTTCATCGAGCGGACCAGCGCTTCGCGGACACGTTGTTCGCCGTAGAAACGGCCGCTGTAATTAACCGGGCGCCACAGTCGCTCAAGCGTGGCAGAGTTGATGACGACAGGTGCATCGAGCACGATTGTCGCAAGCGTATTGCCTGCCTCGAGCGCTGCGGAGTAAATGAACGGCTTGAATGATGAACCTGGTTGCCGTCTTGCCTGGGTTACACGATTGAATTTGCTGCGGGAAAAATCGAAACCGCCGGCAAGGCTGGTGATCGCACCATCAAGCGGATCAATTGATACCAGCCCCGACTGTGCGTCCGGTATTTGCGCGAGCGCCCATCCGCCGATCGTAATCGGCATCAAATATATGATGTGTCCCGGCGCCATGACATTGGCGACAGTCTGCGGCGCCGCGCCGGTCGTTTCCCGATCGATAAATGGCCGGGCCCAGGACATGCCATGCCACTGCAGCCTGGTTGCTGTGCCATCCTGAAATACGATGTTTGCACTGTTGTCTTCGTTCAACGCGGTTACCAATGCAACCGACAGTCCGCCAGGGTTGCCGTAATCCTGTAATGCACGCTTCACCTCATCCGGCCAGTCTGCATACGGTCCGTCAAGAATCTCCGGTGCAAGTTCTACCGTGGCAATGGGCCCGCGATAGCCACGCCGCCGTGTGAATTCGAGAAGCCCGTTTCGCACCGCGTAGTTCGCGGCGCGTTGCAATGTCGAATCCAGCGACGTAACAACCTCGAAGCCGGCGGTGTAGGCCGCCGCTGGCCCGTAGCGCGAGACCATGTCCCGCCGCACCATCTCGGCGACCCAGGGCGCTGAAAGTTCGATCGCGGTGCCATGCAATTTCGCCTCTATCGGGTAGGCCATGGCGTCTTCAAACTGAGACTCGCCAATGTAATCCAGGTCGAGCATCCGCTTAAGCACATAGCTGCGGCGCATTAATGCATTGGCGGGGCTTCGGACCGGGTTATGCCTTGATGGCGCCGGCAGCACACCGGCGAGCGTCGCCGCTTCTGCAATGTTGATGTCGCTCAGGATTTTGCCGAAATAGACTTGTGCGGCGGCGGCAACACCGTACGCTCTTTGTCCAAAAAACATCTTGTTCAGGAACAGGGCCATGATCTCCTCTTTGGAGAACTCCTGTTCGATCTTGTAGGCGAGGAACGCCTCGCGAAGTTTGCGCGTGAACAATTGCTCGCGGGTCAGGAAGTAGTCACGCGCCAGCTGTTGGGTGATGGTGCTGCCGCCCCCGGAAATTTCACCGCTTCTGAGCATCACGATGCCGGCGCGCAGGACACCGAGATAGTCTATCCCTGGGTGTTCGAAAAACCGGCCGTCTTCGGCAGCCACGAATGCATGAACGACGAAGGGTGGCAGGTCTTCATAGTCGACAAGAATGCGTCGTCGCTCGCCGACTTCTTCAATAAGGCGACCGTCGCGGCTGAATATCCGCAATGGAATCTGCAGCGGGATTTCACGAATGGTTTCTGCCGGCGGCAGACTCGGCGCCACGTAATAATAGGCGCCAATAAGCCCGGTGGCGATCATGAGCGACACGATCAGGCCAGCGCCGCCGCACAAAATCAGCCACGGCGCAAAACGTGTCGTTCGCGCTAGCCTGGATGGTTTGCTGTCGGTGCTTGCGTTTTGCATAGTCGCGAACGTTTTAGGCCAAAGCGGTCAAAAATCAGGGGCAGAGGGTTACTCGCCCGGGAACATATTGGTGAATTATTGCGCAAATCTGCGCCAATCAGGATGCTGCCTGCCAATTGTGGCAACCGTATGGCAGCGCTCAGGCGAGATAATAGCCAGACAGGCCCGAAATTGCATGAGACACGAGGGTCCGGCAATGCGGCCCCCTTCCGGTGGTGTCCGGCAGGGTACAGAAACCGCGTCCCGGCTGCTGGTGAACCATTTGCGGCCGGAGCTGCTGCCAGCAGGCACATTTCGTCGACTAATCGCCGGCAGACCGGAGCTTCGGGGGGACTGCTGACAGCGTCGCATTCAGGCCCGCCGACCAGTTCACGGAACCATGGCGCCCGGAGCAGTAACATGCGAACGCGGGATCGTGAACGAAGTCACGTTTTATTTAAGTTTTTATTGATATATAGTTAAATCAACTTGCTCAGGTCCAGCCTAAATGTGACCCGCAACTTACCGACTTAAAAGGAAAAATACGTGCTTTTTGGCAAAAAATCACAGCCTTTGTTGGGCCTCGATATCACGACATCGTCCGTCAAGCTGATAGAACTTTCACAAAGTGGAAAGCGCTATCGGGTTGAGGCTTATTCAGCCGAGCCCACGCCGCCGAGTTCGGTAAATGAAAAGGCGATTGTGGATGCGAAAGCCGTCGGTGAAGCCATCCGACGGGCCGTCAAACGTGCCGGAGCCAAAGCGACCGATGTAGCGATCGCAATCAGTGGCGACGCCGCCATTACCAAGGTTATTCAAATGCCCTCGAGCCTCTCCGAAAGGGACCTTGAAGGGCAGGTCGAAATCCAGGCTGACCAGTACATTCCCTTCCCGATGGAAGAAGTCAGTTTCGATTATGAAATCGTCGGTCCGAACTCGAATGACCCTGAGTTGATGGACGTTTTGCTGGTCGCGACGCGTACCGACAACGTCGAGCAGCGGCAGGCCGCGGTTGCCGCCGCAGGCCTGACCGCCACGATTGTCGACGTTGAAGCATTCGCCCTCGAGAACGCTTGCGCCCTGTTGAGCCACCAGATTCCCGACGGCGGTATGGGCCAGTCTGTGGCTATCGTCGATATCGGCGCCAGCAGCACGA
The DNA here is from genome assembly GCA_022567775.1 of Pseudomonadota bacterium. Classification (GTDB taxonomy): domain Bacteria; phylum Pseudomonadota; class Gammaproteobacteria; order Steroidobacterales; family Woeseiaceae; genus SZUA-117. Next base: position 10,636 of record JADFGH010000005.1, read on the forward strand.
CTTTCAGCGTACTGGTGGATCTCAAAGTTGTCTACACGCGAGATTTTGCTTTCGGCGGCCAGCAGCTGACCGAAGAAATCATGCGCACGTACGGACTCTCGATGGAAGATGCCGGCCGGGCCAAGAAGCAGGGCGGACTTCCCAGCAACTATCAACCCGAAGTGCTGGAGCCGTTCGTTGATGACACGACGCAGCAGGTCAGTCGTTCACTGCAGTTCTACCTGGCATCCGGCGGCGGGCGTGAGCAGCCGGACATGATCCTGGTATGCGGCGGTTGCGCCAACATCCCCGGTATCGCAGATGTTATTTCGAGCAGAGTCGGCATCCCGACAGAAGTCGGGGATCCGCTCGGCCAAATGAAAATTTCATCCAAGGCCAAGTCGCAAGGCGTGCACAAAGATTCGACAGCACTGCTGACAGCCTGCGGCCTTGCACTGAGGAGTTTCGACTGACATGCCACGTATTAATCTCCTCCCATGGCGCGAACAGGAGCGACAAAAACGCCAACGAGATTTCATGATCTCGATGGCCGCGTCTTTCGTAGCCGCCATTATCGTACTGGCCGGGACGTTTTTTTCCTATGTGCAAATGATCGATTATCAGCGGTCCAGGAATACCCGCCTTGAAAGTGAAATAGTCGAATTGGAGCGCAGCATTGCTGAAATAGACGGGCTTGAAAGACAGAAGGAAAGACTTCTTGCCCGCATGGAAATCATCGAGCAATTGCAGCGTAGCCGACCTGAAATCGTACATCTGTTTGATGAGATTGCGCGGCAGCTCCCGGAAGGCGTGTATCTCACCGGAATGAAGCAAAACGGCGATGCGGTTGAACTGATGGGTATCGCCCAGTCAAGCACCCGCGTTTCGGCGCTCATGCGACAGGTTGACGCTTCTGAATGGCTTACCGATCCCGGCGTGATCAAGGTTGAAACCACCGAGTTGGGTCCTGCCCGGCGGGCGGAATTCGTCGTTAACCTGAAACAGGTCAGCCGGGAAGAAGAGGCTGGGGAGGGCGGACAATGAATCTTGTCGAGGAACTGCAAAATCTGGACGTCAATGACGTTGGCCGCTGGCCGCTGGCTTTTCGTGCGGCCGTAATCGCTATCGTTTTCGTGGTGGTTCTCGGCATGGGTGTCTACCTGTTCATCATTGAGGACAAGGCGCCGCAATTGCAGCGCGTGCAGGATGAGGAGCAGACACTCCGCGTTTCCTTCGAGAACAAGCAGAAGAAGGCAGCGAACTACGATGCCTACAAAGCTCAGCTGGCGCAGATGGAGCAGTCTTTTGGCACCATGCTTAGGCAGCTGCCGGGCAAAACCGAGATTCCCAGCCTGATTGTCGATATTTCACAGACAGGCCTGGCGGCCGGCCTGCAGGAAAAACTCTTTCAGCCGCAGGCGGAGATTCCCAAGGACTTCTACGCCGAGAAACCGATCACGATCAGCTTGTCGGGCGGCTATCACGAGATCGCAAACTTCGTCAGCGGCGTGGCTGCGCTACCGCGCATCGTCACACTACACGATATCAGCATTACACCGGATAGCCAGGATACCTACGACCGGTTGACGATCCAGGTGACGGCGAAAACCTATCGCTACCTGGAAGAGGAGGCAGAATAAAAAATGAGAGCTTCCCTGGTAAAATTGTTGCCAATGATTCTGATTGCCGGCTTCGGGCTCACCGCCTGCGGCAGTGATATGGACGATCTGGATCGATACATCAATGAAATAAAGGCAAGACCCGGCGGGCGCATCGAGCCGCTGCCGGAAATCACGCCTTATGAAGTATTCAAGTATGTTGCAGATGCCGAAGGCATTCGATCTCCGTTCGTACCAGACTCTCCGCAGGCGGCAGCAGGTATTGCTGCTGGCGGTACGAGACCTGATCCGGAACGGAGCCGGGAGTTTTTGGAGCAGTTTCCTCTCGACACACTGCGCATGGTCGGCACCATGCAACTTGGGGAAACGAATTTCGGGCTCATACAAACTTCAGATGGCCTGATTCATCGCGTTGTCGCAGGCAACTACATGGGCCAGAACGATGGACGAATCATTGTAGTAAAAGAATCAGCGATTGAACTAATTGAAATCATATCGGACGGGATCGGTGGTTACCTGGAAAGAGAAGCCGCCGTCGGTCTTACGGACTGATGCCTGAATGGAACTGGGAGTATTTGGAATGACGCTCAAACTAAGGCCGCCGATCGGCACAGAAAACCGACGCTGGGTAGTGCAACTGACTGCAGCAATGCTGTTGCTTTGCGGATTTTCCGTAAATGCACAGGAAGGCAACCGCTTGCAGGACATTCAGATACAGAGCCTGCCGGGGCAGCGCATAGAGGTGAAGTTGATTCTCAGCGGCACCGCGCCGGAGCCGCTGGCATTTACGATCGATGACCCTGCGAGGATCGCCCTCGATCTGCCGGAAACGGCGCTCGGACTTTCTTCGCGTCGCCGTGACGTGAATCTCGGGCCACTGGAAACCGTACTTACGGCCGAAGCCAATGGCCGTACGCGCGTTGTCCTGAATCTCGCTTCCATGGTGCCCTACGAGACCCGCCGCAGTGGCAACACAATTTATATCACGCTCAGCGCCGAAGACGGTGACGCGGGCAGGACGACGCAGTTTGCAGGCAGCACAGCGCCGGCATCTTCACCATCCTTTGCATCAAGAGGCGGGCGCACCATCACCAGTGTTGACTTCCGGCGTACGCGCGACGGCGGCGGCCGGATTCTTGTTCATCTCAGCGATCCGTCAACTGCGGTTGATATCCGCCAGGAAGGCGGACGGGTAGTTGCGGTGTTTAAAGACACCAGCCTGCCGGCAGAGTTGATGCGTCGTCTGGATGTCACAGACTTCGCCACGCCGGTAATAACCATTGACACGCTGCGCACCAATCTGGATACGCGCATCGTGATCACCGCTGATGGCAAGTACGAACAGCTCGCCTATCAGTCGGACAACGAATTTACTATCGAGATCAACCCGGCAGTCGACGATCTGGAAGTAGCATCTTCGCTGTTCTCGGAAACCAAGGAATACGATGGGCAGCGGCTGACGCTGAATTTCCAGGACATCGAGACGCGTGCCGTATTGCAGCTGCTGGCCGAAACGTCCGGCCGCAACATCGTGGTCTCGGATACGGTTCAGGGTAACGTGACCCTGAGGCTAAGAAATGTCCCCTGGGATCAGGCGCTCGATATCGTCATGACCACCAAGGGTCTGGACATGCGCGAGAATGGCAACGTGATTATCGTGGCGCCGGCTGAGGAAATTGCCGCGCGCGAAACGGCGGATCTCGAAGCCAGGGCGGCTATTCACGAGCTGGAGCCGCTTTATTCTGAATTCGTGCAGGTCAATTACGCGAAAGCGGCTGACCTGGCCGCTTTGATTGGCGGCGACAGCGGTAACGCATTGTTGTCAGAGCGCGGCAGCGTAGGCATTGATGACCGGACCAATACCCTGCTCGTGAAGGATACGGCTGAGCGTCTGCAGGACATTCGCCGCCTGGTGCGCACACTGGATATCCCGATTCGCCAGGTACTGATCGAATCACGCATTGTGGTTGTCAATGACGACTTCAGCCGTGATCTCGGCATACGATTCGGTTTCATGGGCGTCACGGACAATAGTTCCAATGGCATTATTTCCGTCACCGGTACCGGCGAGGGCAGCGAGGTCATCGTTCGCTCTGCACTGGATAACCTGGCCAACACCGGTCAGCCGTTCCCGGTCACCGCGCCCGGCATCGCTGACCGATTCAACGTCAATGTACCGGTAGATAATCCGGCTGGACGATTTGCGCTGGCGATACTGAACTCGGACTACATCGTGGATCTCGAGCTGACTGCAATGCAGGCTGAAGGCCGCGGCGAAATCGTTTCGACACCGCGCATTATTACTGCCAACCAGAAAGAAGCTCGCATCGAGCAGGGTGTGGAAATTCCCTATCAGGAATCCGCATCTTCCGGTGCGACAACCACGCAGTTCAAGAAAGCTGTGCTGAGCCTGACGGTAACGCCACAGATTACGCCCGACAACAACATAATCATGGATCTGATGGTCAGCAAGGACAACGTCGGTGAGTTGACACAGAGTGCAACCGGCGGTCTCGTGCCGAGTATCGATACCCGTAAGGTAGAGACACAGGTCCTGGTGCGGGACGGGCAGACGGTGGTGCTTGGTGGAATTTATGAAACCGAGCGACGGGAAACTATCAATAAAGTGCCCTTCCTGGGCGATATTCCGGGGGTTGGTGTTCTGTTCAGGTCGAAGTCGGTAGTGTCGAACAAAGCAGAACTGTTAATTTTTGTAACGCCGAGAATCCTTAATGAGGGTTCCAGCATTTACTAGCCGTAGGCACTTCCGGAACGGCCAAGAGCAAGGAAACGGATCGATGAGAAAATTGTTTGGGCTTGCGACCATATTGATGGCGCTATTCCTGGTCGCCTGCGATGGCGATCCTGCACTGATTGGCACCGGCGGCACCGGCGGCACCGGCGGCACTGGCGGCACCGGTGGTACCGGTGGCACCGGCGGCACCGGCGTTGTATTCATGGGATCGGGTACCGGCGCCGGCTTCGTAGATGGAGCCATTGCTGTATCGCAAAGCAATCTCCAGGCTGGCGGCAGTGCAAGCCTGACGGTCAACTTCGTTGACAGCAACAACAACCTGGTTGGTGACAGCATTACGGTTACTTTCAGTTCTGCATGCGCTGCCGGCGGCCTCGCGAGCATCGTCGAGACATCGATTACTACCGTAACCGGCGCGGCAACCGCAACCTATTCAGCAACCGGATGTTCGGGCGCCGAGAGCACAGTGTGATCGAAAAGAATACGCATGGCAAATGCGTCTCACTATCGAGCACCAGCAGAATTTGCATCTTAAGCAAATGATGGTTGATGGCATTTATGTAAAAGATCAGAAAGTTGCTGGAATTAGATTAAAATCCGGGACTGTGATTTTAGCCAGGGCGGTAATACTAACTGCCGGGACATTTTTAAATGCCAGGATGTATACAGGCCTTTCTCCGATTGAAGGCGGAAGGGCCGGAGAAGAAGCCGCAAAAGGTGTTTCGTCTGACCACGAATCTTTGGGATTTCGATTAGGTCGGCATAAGACCGGAACACCTCCAAGGATAGATG
>JADFGH010000237.1 GCA_022567775.1 Pseudomonadota bacterium
CACGCTCAGGCAGCCGCGCTGTCGATCTGCTCTTGATGACCAGGGATGAAGAGTTTCTCGCAACGATCGACGATTCAGCCCGCGGTTTGCATCACCTGCATCATGCGCTGACGGCGAAACAGGCAGAGGATTACGCGCGCGATAACAAGATTGGCGTCCTGGTAACAGATGCTGCCATGGTCGGGTCGGATGTCGAAGCGCTGATACAAAAGCTGCGCAGTGAAATACCACGGATGGTCGCCATCGTTGCAGGACGCCGCGATGACGGTGAAATGCTGATGGATTTGATTAACCGTGGCCACGTCTACCGGTTTCTTCTCAAACCGGTGTCGCCCGGTCGCGCCAGGCTGGCGATTGAGGCCTCGGTCAAACATCATCTCGAGGCGCCGGACTCGGCATTCAAGCCCAAATCGAAAGCTGCAACGACGCCGCTTAAACCAGCAACAAAATCGAAGCCGGTCGCAAGGAAAAAGCCGAAACCGGCGCCAAAACCGCAGCCGACACCTGCAACAAAAATGCAGCCGAAGCCGGAACCAAAACCCGCGCCGCAGCCCAAAGTCAGGAAGAAAGAAACGGCCACGGACAGGATCGAACCGACGATTTCGGCGTCGCCGATCGATGACGGCCTTGACGATGCATTTGATGACGAGAGCAGTTTCACCGCAACGGTGACGGGGATGGCCGCTTCAGTCGGTAATACAATATCGGCCGCCGGATCTCTCGTGGGAGACGCACAGGATACGGTGCAGGCATCGGGCAAAGCCGTTGCAGGTGCCGTTGGCAGCGCGCTTGCGCAAGGTCGGAATCCGAAGACCCTGGGTATCGCCGGTGGCTCGATTGCAGTTATCGCCCTCGTTGCCTGGGTGATCTCAAGCTGGAATTCAACGCCGGCCGTCGTCGCGCCTCCGCAGCCGCAGGTTGTGCCGACGATTATCGAATCAGAAATTACTTTTGCGCAGCCCGCACGGGAGGCTCAGATCGAACCCGAACCGGAGCCGATAGCGGAGATTCCCGCGTACCAGCCATTGCTGGATGAAGCACGGGCCGCCCGCGATGCAGGAAACTTCATTGAACCCGCCGGTGACAGCGCTGTTGAGCTCTACCTGGCTACACTCGAGGAAGCGGCGCAAGATCCGCTCGTTCAAGCCGAAATGGACGCTGTGATCAGCCAGGTACTTGGCCTGGCTGCGAGCGCGATTCTCGCGCAGAGTGTCGAGGACGCAAGTAATGCACTTTCGATGGTGCGCCTGGCGGATCCCGACAATCCCCGCCTTGCCTTCCTTGACGCACAACTGATGCAATTACAATTGCGCACGACTGTGGATGAGGCGCGCCTCGCTATCCGGGACGGCCTCTTCGAAGACGCCGGGAGACTGATATCCGAAGCCAGATCCCTGGCCGGCGTTGAATCCGCAGAAGTGAATCTGCTTTCGCAGGAATTGTCCGCGGCGCGCATTCAGCAGCAGGTCGTAGAAATACTCACGACGGCGAACACGCAACTGGAGGCCGGCAACCTGATTTCGCCGGCCAACGACAACGCCCATTACTACTACAAGCTCGCAGACTCTGCAGACCCGGGCAACCAGGCCGCACAACAAGGTCTGGCGGCAGTTGCCAGCAAGCTGGCCCTGCAGGCGCGCGAAGCAATCGATGAAGGACGCCTGGGCGATGCGGGAGATCTCCTGCGCGATGCGCGCGTAGTGGATTCATCCAGTAGCGAATTGGCGGCGTCGAGCGAAATGCTGGATACGGCGCGTGAGGCGCAAGCCGCGGCAGTGCGCCAGGCCGAAGCCGCCCGACTGGCCGAACTGGAACGGCAAGCCGAACTCGAGCGCCAGGCCGAAGCCGCCCGACTGGCTGAGCTGGAACGGCAGGCCGAACTCGAGCGCCAGGCCGAAGTCGCCCGCCAGGCTGAGCTGGAACGCCAGGCTGAGCGGGAACGTCAGGCAGCAATAGAAAGGCAGGCAGAACTGGACAGACAGGCCGAGGAAGCGAGACTGGCAGAGATCGAAAGACAAGCGGAAGAAGAAAGGCAAGAGATCGCCAGGGAAGCGCAGCGGCAAGCCTCGGAACGGGATGCCGCTGCTGCCGCAACTGCATCTGTACTGGGTGTCGCCGGGTCGACCGTTAAGGACGCCAGCAGCAATTCCGTGCCGGCTTTCGCCGCTCCGGGAAGCAGCAACAGCCGACCAGTACAAAGCAACAACGATGCGCCATCCGAGGTTGAGACACTACCAGCTGCGCCACCACCCACGACCGCCGCTGCCGTTGGTGGGGCAACGACGTTTGCAACTGGCGACAACACCGGCAGCAGTACGCTTGACACTGGCACCAGCCAGGCCGCAGTAGCGGCAGATTCGCCGCCAGGTCTTTCGAGCGGCAATAATGTTGTCGATACTTTTGACAGCGGGAGCAGCAACGACGCTGCGGCGGATATCCCGGTGCCGATCAGTTCACTCACCCGCACGAATTACGTTGCCCCGGTATACCCACGGGCGGCGCAGCGCAGAAACATCAGCGGCTCGGTCGATATCATGTTTACGGTAAGCGCCCTGGGCATGGTGACTAACATGTCCGTATTGCGTGCCGAGCCTGGGGAGACCTTCAACCAGGCCGCGATGAATGCCGTGGCGCAGTGGCGTTTCGAGCCTGTCATCGAGAACGGCGTTGCCGTGGACAAACGAACCGCGGTCCGCCTGTCGTTCAATCTGCAGTAGGCGTCAGCCCTGCTGCGAACACCTCGAAAAACACTCCGGGTTGGACCAATTGCTTCATTCCGCGTACCCTGCGGTTAAAAATAATGCATAAGAGACCGGCCTTGAGCGCCATTCCCGAAAAACCACCACGAAAACAACAACAACGCAGCATCAGGACCAAGCAGAAACTGCTGAATGCGGCGCTGGAGGCATTTTCCGAGAACGGCTTCAAAGGCACATCGACGCGCAATATCGCCGATCGGGCTGGCGTGCATCACCCGCTCATTACCTACCACTTCAGGAACAAGGATGAACTCTGGCGAGCGGCGGTTGATCGTATTTTCACCGAATTCAATGCGGCACTTGCTGCAGCGGCAAAAGCACAGGCGGGCGAATGTCCCAAGGCCCGCATGTCAGCCTTGATTCGCGCCTACGTACACTATGCGGCGGGCCAGCCTGCGCTGCATAAAATCATGGTCCAGGAGGCAAGCCGCCCGAGCCAGCGCCTGGACTGGCTGATCGACACTCATATTCGCCCCCTGTTTGACGCGGCTGTCGAGGAAATCAAGGTATTGCAGGAACTCGGGGTCGCACCACCGGGTGACACGAAGCTGCTTTTCAATATGATTCGGGTATCGTCCGGTGCCCTGCTGGCGCTGTCACTGGAATTCAAGGGCACCAGCGGCATAGATATGTATCAACCGGGACGACTCGACGAACTGGCCGACATGATCATCAGCGTATTTTTGCCGGGTGATATAGAAGAAGAGTAATAGCCTACCCGGTGTCGGCGCGCATCAGCTCCCGGTGAATTTCCGCAACGATCGACAACGCGATCGACGCAGGTCCGCTGCCGCCGATATCCAGACCCGCCGGGCCATGCAATCGCGGCAGCAAACACTCGGCGACTTCCCCAAGTTCCTCCAGCAATCGTTTGCGCCGATCCCGCGGTCCCAACAAACCGATGTATCCGATATCGGTGGCAGCCAGTTGCCGGAGATATTGGCGGTCGCTCGCGAGATGGTGACTCATCACGATCGCCGCGGCAAACTGCTGCAAATTGATTGCAGTCGCCAGCTCCGTGACAGGCACGCAATGCACAAGCTCTGCCGCCGCAAAGTCTCCGGATTCAACGTAGGCCGGCCGGTGATCCTGCACCGTAACCCGCCAGCCAAGTTCACATGCCAGGCGCACAACAGGCTCCGCATCGAGCCCTGCGCCAAGCACGAGAATCCGCGGCGGCGGCCGCAGAATTGAAAACAGGATTTTTACGCTACCTGCGTCCGTGGCAATGGTGCTGACTCTCGGCTGCCGCTGGAGCAAAGCCGCGCCAGCCTCCGCCTGAATTTGTTGCGCATATTGATCGCCGATGTCGCTGAATACGACATCGCCATCGACAGTCACCAGCGCAGATCCTGCCGCCAGTCCATCGATGCCTGACTCCAGCACGGTAGCCGCCACCTGATCGGTCAGGCCTTCATAGGCCTTGCACATCGTGGCAAACGGTTCGTAGTGATACTCAGGCGTGACCGGTTGCAGAAATATGCGCATCAACCCGTCACAACCCACTCCCAGTCCCCAGAGTTCCTCGTCATTCTGACCAA
>JADFGH010000238.1 GCA_022567775.1 Pseudomonadota bacterium
CAGCATCCAGTCCAGTAACTCGAAATATCCACCAGTCATCATTAGCTCGAGTCCGAGCTTATAGAAGATCACCGAATCGCCGAGTTCTGCCGCCAGCTGACGTGCCCGGTCACAGTCCGGCAGGTCCATGGCGAAAATCAGGCGTTCATTATCGGGAATGTTCTTGTCTGCCACAGCCGCTCCGGCAAATGATGAAAACGGGGCGCATTGTAACGCGGAAATCATAGCAGCGTGCCGTAGCGCAATTAATTAACGCGATCGTGCTCCGCAATCGCAAACCGGTCTGTCATGCCGGCGACATAGTCGGCGACGACACGCGCTTTGGTGGACTCGTTTGCATCATTGGCCGTCGCGGACAGGCAAAATTCCCCGGACATCTGGCCAGGATCGCTCATGTAGCGCTCGAACAGGACCTCGATCATGAGTTTTGCCTTGTCCGTCATCTCACGCACCTTGTCGTGCCGATAAAGGTGCTTGCTTAAGAATTGCTTCAGCGCCGTATGCTTTTTGTAGACAGCATCGCTCAAAACAACAACCGGATTTCGCTGTGCCCGTATGTCCTCGATCGAATCCGGTGCCAGTGATTCAAGCCGGCGCGTCGTGTTGTCGATGAGGTCCGTGACAACCTTGTTGATCATGCTACGAATAATTTCGTAAATCAGCCGGCGATCTTCGAGCTCCGGATAGCGCGCATGTACCGCCAGGTATTGCTCGTCGAATAACGCCTGTTGCCGCAATTCATCGAGGCTTAGAAGCCCTGCACGAAATCCGTCATCCACATCGTGATTGTTGTACGCAATCGCGTCAGCGATGTTCGCAATCTGCGCCTCCAGTGCGGGTTGGCGGCGCTCAAGAAAGCGTTCGCCCAACTCACCCAGTTCTTGTGCATTCCGTGCAGAACAATGTTTGAGAATGCCCTCGCGTGTCTCGAAGGTCAGGTTCAGGCCGGGAAAATCGGCGTACTTCGCTTCAAGTTCATCGACAACCCGGAGTGATTGCAGGTTGTGCTCAAAACCGCCGAATTCCCCCATGCATGCGTTCAACGCGTCCTGGCCCGCATGGCCGAACGGCGTGTGGCCGAGATCGTGTGCAAGGCTTATCGCCTCGACCAGGTCCTCGTTTAAGAGTAGAGCCCTGGCTACGGTGCGGGCGATTTGTGCGACCTCGAGCGAGTGGGTAAGCCGCGTTCGATAGAGATCGCCCTCGTGGTTGACGAACACCTGTGTTTTGTAGACAAGCCGCCGGAAAGCGGTGGAATGCACGATACGATCGCGGTCGCGCTGGTACTCGCCGCGATATGACGCTGCCGGTTCCTGATAGCGCCGGCCCTTGCCCTGTGCTTCGTGGGCGGCGTACGGCGCCAGTTCGCCTGAGGGCTTTGTCATTTCAGCTATCGCACTTCCGCAGGATGCTATTCAGCAGCTCAGCGTCGTAGTCCGACGTCAGGTAAGCATCGCCAAGTGATCGCAACAGGACAAACCTGCTTTGCTTCGCCTGCACCTTTTTGTCCATCTCCATTGCTGCCCGCATTTTCTCAGCACCGATAGCAGGCGGGCAAACCGGTAATCCGGCCGCTTCGAGAAGATTTCGCAAACGCCCTGATGCGTCCTCGCCAATATTGCTCAGCTCGAGCGCCATCAGCATGCCGGCAGCAACTGCCTCACCATGCAACCACTCGCCGTAGCCGAGTGAATTCTCAATCGCGTGGCCGAAGGTATGACCGAAATTCAGGATTGCCCGCCTCCCTGCCTCTCGTTCGTCGTCGGCAACCACTCCGGCCTTCAATTCACAGGAGCGCAGAATCGCGTACACCAGCGCATCAGGGTTCTTGTCGAGAAGCTCGCCAATGTTTGTCTCCAGCCAGCCAAGAAATTCAAGATCGGCAATGGCACCGTACTTTATGACCTCGGCTAAACCGGCTTTCAGCTGCCGATCGGGTAAGGTGCTCAATGTGTCCGTATCTATGAGCACCAGTTTGGGCTGATGAAAGGCGCCGATCAGGTTTTTGCCCTTTTTATGATTGACGCCGGTCTTGCCACCGACCGATGCATCGACCTGAGCGAGCAACGTGGTTGGCACCTGTATGAAAGCAATACCGCGCATGTAGCACGCGGCAGCAAAACCGGCGATATCCCCCACAACGCCTCCGCCAAGTGCTACCACCGTGGCGTCCCTGTTCGCATGGCTCGCGACAAGCCCGTCCAGCACCCGCTCAACGTTTCCTAGTGTCTTGTGTTCTTCGCCATCGGCCAGGGAAACGACAGCGCTGCCAGGCGGCAGCTTCTTTTGCAGTGCCGGGAGATACAGCGGGCCCACCGTCTCATTGGTGACGACCAGGCAATCAGGACCATTGAAATAGTCGCCAAGAGCGAAGTCACCCAGCAAACCACTACCGATGACTATCGGATAGCTGCGTTCGCCGAGATCAACGTTGAGGGTGCTGGAGATTGCCAAAACCGCGTCCAATGAAAAGACCAGCGGCAAAGATTACATGATTTGGCCAGCATCCGTAGGAGCGGCGTCCCGCCGCGATTCCTATAACGATTCGTGGATTTCGCGGGCGACCGTCTGCACCCGGCGTCCGTCCGTATCGACGATCAGGTCGGCGATCTCCCGATACAGCGGATCGCGAATCGCCATCAGTTCTTCGAGGACTTTTTCGGGATCGCCGTTTTCCAGTACCGGCCGTTTGCGTCCGCGCTGCGTGCGCTCCAGCTGTTGCTTGACGCTGGTATAGAGGTAAATAACGTAACCGCGCGCGCCAAGACGATTGCGGCTCTCAGGATCTGCTATGGCGCCGCCACCGGTGGCAAGGACCACGGCGTCCTTCTGCGAAAGCTCGTCGATGACCTTCACTTCGCGTTTGCGGAAACCCTCTTCTCCTTCCTTCTCGAATATGAAAGGGATATCGACGCCGGTTCGTATTTCGATTTCCTCATCGCTGTCGATGAATTCAAGGTGCAGGAGTCTTGCCAGTTGCCTGCCGACTGCTGATTTTCCTGCGCCCATCGGGCCCACAAGAAAAATTTTATTGACCAATCGAATTCCCTAAAAAAAAGCTCCGTCCAAAGGACGGAGCTTCTGTTACTGACTCTGCTTAGTCATTAAAGGTGATTGAGTATACCGTAACAACACCGCTCGGTGATTTGACTTCGACGGTAATCAAGCCGCTGCTCGCCGTACTGTCACCTTTAACGGCAAAGTCGAAGTCCAGTGGTCCATCGAAATTCGAACACAGGAAAGTGTATGAGTTCGTTCCAACCATGCTGCCATTTGACGTGGTTACGTCTACTGTAGTGCCGCTTGCCATCGGCTGCGGCGTAGTCAAATTGCCCTTGTTGTCACCAATCGTCAGTGTGAACGATGCGACACCTTCGCCGCCCGGGACAGCCAGGGTAATGACCCCGCCAACATTATCGGTGATCGTTGCCGCGCCGGCCGACATCACTATAACGCCCTGGTCGCTGACGAACAGTGTTTCGTTCGCGCTGCAAAGAGCCGTCATGCTGTCGCAGAGCAGGCCGTTGAAGTTGACATAGTCAGGATGGTTTGCAAGGTCCGGTAGACCGTTAGAGTTGAAATCTGCGAAAAATTCGCCCGCGGCAAAATCGGTAATGCCATTTTCATTATCGTCGCGGAACGGCTCACCGATTTCAATCGAGACATCGGCATTATTGAAGATGCCATCGGCATCAGCATCGATGAAGCTCTCTTCGCCAATTGCAAATGCAAGTATGGAAACCCGCCCGTCACCTGCTCCATTGTCGCGCGGGTCCTGACTGACAAAAGTCACGGTGCAGACACCCGCGCCATTAGCCGGCGTGGTGGTCGTCTGGCAGAAGCCGCCAATCTGGCCGCCTTCGGCGTTCAGTGTTACTGCCGTGCCGTCGGGTACCGGGTTGTTGTAACGGTCCGACATGCGCACAGTTACCTCTGTCGTTTCACCGTCCCGGCTCCAGCCTTCGATGTTCACGCAGGCCATGGACAGCGACACGCTGTCGTTATCGGGTATGCCGGTGGTGATCGTCAGCTGATCGGACTGCGTCGCAATCACCGGACTCGACGGATTGACCGTCGCCGTGACGCGAACGCTGGTAGCAACCGACCCTGCGGAAATGACCGTTTGTGCGAAGCCCTGAATGTCGCTCGTGACCGAGGTCGGCGTCAGCACTATGCCACCGATCATCGTGTTCAGTGTAAAATCAACAGTAGACCCGGATACGGGTCCGCCGGTTGAATCCGTCACTCTGAATCGAATAGTCGATGTTTCCTGCCGGCC
>JADFGH010000239.1 GCA_022567775.1 Pseudomonadota bacterium
GAAGCCCGGCCGACTTGGAGTGAGTTCCTGTCGAACGACCGCGAACCCGGCCACGTGGCTCTCCGTGAAGAAGCGCACATTCGGATCGTCGGCGCTCACGTGCTCTACGAACATTTGAATATTTCCTTTTTTGCTCGTTCCAGTGGTTCACGCTCAGTAGTTGGATAAACAAACACATGTCGCTTTGGTTCATCCTCTGCGGCTTCATCTGCAAATGCCCTGGGAGTGGATATGCCAACCAGCATGACCCAGGCCAGGAGCAGGGCAACGGTGGTACGCATGTTGATCACCTTATTCTTTGACGTCTTTGAGATCATACGCTACCGATCGTGAGGTCAGCACCCGCCCGTCGGGGAGCGTGATATCGAGTATCGACATGATGGTCTTATTGGTACGCCCGGCGTGGCCGTGCATCTTGATGCGATCGCCGACCTTGATCGTTTTCCTGGTCCAGCCCTGGCGTACGAGTTTGACCGGGCTTAAGCCCCGGGTATCCCAGAGGACTTCTTCGCCGTCTTCACTGGTCACCGTGACGTAGTAGCGGACATGCGGGTTCTTGAACCAGACTTCCTTGACGACGCCCTCGATGGTTATGGGGTTGTCGGCGTCGAATTCCGCGACATAGGAATGGTGTGCGAAGCTGTTGCTCGCAAGCAGCATGAAACTGCAAATAAATAATCGAAAGGCCTTCACACACAACTCCCTGCTTGAAATTGACGTGGAGTTTAACACCGCTCGCCCGCTGCGGCGGACTCCTGCAGTTTGTGTGGGAGCGGCTTTTTGTACATGGATGTACTTATGTCGCGGAGCACATGGATGTGCGCGAGCGACCAGCCGCGAATCAGCGGATCTTGAAAGAATCCGGATTGAGACCGTGGCGCGCCAGCAGCTTGTAGAAGTCGGTGCGGTTGCGCTTTGCCAGTCTTGCCGCCTGGCTGACGTTGCCCATCGTGATTTGCAGGATCTGCGACAGGTAATTCCTCGTGAATTCATCGCGCGCTTCCGAGAACGAGGCAAGTTTGGCGCCGTGATCGCCGAGTGATGTCTGCACGAGCTCGCCACTGATCACGGGTGACCGGGACAACGCGACGTTTTGTCTTACGATGTTGTAGAGCTGCCGGACGTTGCCCGGCCACTCGGCTGTGACGAGCAATTCGACTGCTTCCGGGGCATAAACTTTTCGTTCCTGGTCCGCTTCCGCAGAAATTTCCTGCAGGAAGTGTGCAACCAGCAAGGGGATGTCTTCGCGGCGGTCGTCGAGTAAGGGAAGGCCAATCTGTACCACGTTCAGGCGGTAAAAAAGATCCTCGCGGAAGTTGCCTCTGCGCATCATCTCCTGCAGGTCCTGGTGCGTTGCGGATATTACGCGAACATCGACGTTCACCGCTTCGGTGCTGCCGACCGGTCGCACCTGGTGCTCCTGCAATACGCGCAATAATTTGACCTGCAAGCGCATCGGCATGTCGCCGATTTCATCGAGTAGCAAGGTGCCGCCATCGGCAGACTGAAACAGGCCATCGTGATTTCGTGTGGCGCCCGTAAACGCGCCTTTTACATGGCCAAACAATTCGGATTCGAGCAGGTTCTCGGCCATGGCGCTGCAATTGATCGCGACAAAAGGTCCGTCCTTGCGCGGGCTCGCACGATGGATGGCTCTGGCGAGCAATTCCTTGCCGGTGCCGCTCTCACCGGTAATCAATACGCGCGCATCGGTCGCGGCAACCATCTTTGCCTGCGCAAGCGTTTCCCGGAGTTTCCGATTGCGGGTAATGATCTCGGCGGCCCAGTCTTCGTCGACGTCGGCCGAGCCCGAGATCTTCATCGCGCGCTCGACCGTCTCCATCAGTTCGTCTTTGTCGATTGGCTTGGTCAAAAAACCGAACGCCCCGCCTTGCGTTGCGGTCACGGCATCCGGAATCGTGCCATGCGCCGTAATAATAAGAACCCGTAGTCCGGGCGAACGGCTCTGCAACTCCTTAAGCAATCCAATACCGTCCATCTTGTCCATCCGGAGATCGGTGATAACCAGGTCGGGACGGAATTGGTCCAGGATTGCCAGGGCCTTGTGTGCACTTTCCACCGCTTCGACCTCGTAGTGCTCCGCACGGAGGCGAATGCTTAAGAGGCGCAGTAGTCCCGGGTCATCATCGACCAGCAGGATTTTGCCCTGGGGTTCGGAATGCTTGCTTGTCATAGAGTTCTGTAAGCAGATTATGGCGCACGCAGAGTTTAACTCGTATGCCTCTCGTGGTGCGATGATTTGAAGATTATTGGGGTTCGTTGTTAGCGGACTGTTCGCGCAGTGAGCGTTCGATGTCGGAAAGGGCCTCGAGCTTGGACTCGGCGACGCTGAGAGATTTCCTCAGGCGGCGATTCTCCGCCTCGACTTTTGCAATACGCTGCGCCACGGCCGCTTCTCCGTTCGTGGCCGCGCGAGCATTCTCGGCACGCAAGTGCCGCGCCTCGGCAACCAGTACCAGGCGCTCCTCGACCTCATGCAAATGGATGGTCGCCAGCGCATTCTCGGCCGGCGTCATCAGTTCCGGCTCGGCCAGGAGCGAGCGCAGCAGGCTCTGTGCCGCAATGTCACTGGTTTCGGCATGACCGGGCGTTGCGAGCACCAGCGCGTAACGTAATTGCGTCGAGGTGCCGGGCATCTGCGAGGCTGCTGCTTTTGCATTGGCGAAAATCTCCGCCTGAGTCGCCGGGTCGCCGCGCGCCAGTTCGTATATTTCATGGAGATATTCATGCGCGCCCGGTGCGCCGAGAATAATTGCTTCCTTATCTGAATCCGTCCATTTCCTCAGCCAATTATCTGTACTCTCGCAGCCGGCCGTCACCGCGATCACTGCGATCATCATCACTGTGCTGCGTATTCTTGTTGTGAGCAATGGGTCAGGCATTGGCTGCGATCCTTTGAGTCGCTGCTTCTCTTTTTTGCGGGATGACAATCCGGAAGTGCGCGCCCGAAAACTCATCCGAGTTGACCAATTCTACCGAACCATCGTGCGCCTGTATGCACTCCAGCACCACCGACAGGCCGATCCCCGTTCCCGCAAGCTGGCCACCCTGTTCCTGCTGACCCTGAAAGAAGGCCTCAAAAATCTTGGGGCGCTCATCCTCCGGTATCCCCGGACCGGTGTCCGCGAACTCCAGCACCATGCTGTCAGGTGTGCTGCTCGCGCGGATGGTTACGATGCCGCCCTTTGGCGTGAACTTCACTGCATTCGATAGCAGGTTGTCGAGTACCGTGCGCAACTTGTCACGATCGGCGCTGACGACGATGTCTTCGATGTCGAGTCGCAGCTGAATCTGTGCCGCTTTCAAGGCAAGCCGCTGTGCTTTGGCAACCGAGATGACCAGCGCGCGCAGCGGGAAGTCACTGAGTGTGAGCACTGCATTTTTCGTCTGCCAGGCACTGAAGCTCAACAGGTTTTCGATGAGCTGCTGCAACTTGAGACCATTCAACCGCAGTATGTCGGTCACCTCGCGTTGCGACTGGTCGAGTTCACCGACAGTGCCATCGAGCAACAACTCCGTGCCTTCACGAATGTTGGCGAGCGGCGTCTTCAGTTCGTGTGACATATGGCGCAGGAATCGATTCTTTTCCTGCGCGAGTTCGAGCAAACGAATGCGCAACCATTCGAGCTGGCGGCCGAGACGCTCCAGGTCGGTCGGGCCTTTCACTTTGATCTCTTTCGAAAAACCGCTCTTGCCAAGTTGCTTGATGGCGCGGTCAATCTGCCGAATCGGTCGTGCGACCAGCAAGGTGAAAAACAAGATCAGGATCAGGGTGCCGGGAACCAGCGCCGCGGTTTGCCACGCGGACACCTGTTGTGCATGACGGGTGCTTTCCTGGAGCTTGCTGAGTTCCAGTGCGATATGCGTGTCCAACGTGTCAGACAAGCGCGTCACGCGTTGTCGCAGCGTTGCAAACTCGGCAACCATTGCCTCGGCATCGGTCGTGCGTGGGTTGCCCTGCGACAGCCCCCCCACAATGCGTCTTGCCAGTACCCGGATGGCCCGCGCCTGGGACACCGCATCTGCCTGTTCCGTCAATGCCGCCATGTTATCGAGCGTGGCTTCAAGCGAGTCCAGATCCTGCTGCAACAGGCTGAGGCCGTCTTTGTTGCGTAAGACCAGGTACTGGCGCGAGACACGTTCGAGCGAGCCTGCCTGTTGGGCAAGCAGCCGGTTGTTGGCCGCCGCGCTGGCGCCGCTGACCACGAGCCGCTCACTCTGCTCGGCCAGCCGGTCGAGATTGAAC
>JADFGH010000006.1 GCA_022567775.1 Pseudomonadota bacterium
CTTAAGAATTCGAAAACGTTTCGATAAGTGCGATCGAACGCGTAGCCGCCGACACGGTCGTATATCCGCCCCTGGACGCCTTGCGGTTTTCGCAGGACAGGCTGAGTGAAAAACAATTATTCGAATCCCTGCAAATACCCGTACCGCCGTACCGCACTGTCGATTCGGCACAGGATCTTCGCAACGCTGCAGACGACATCGGACTGCCGCTCGTGTTGAAAACGCGTCGACTCGGTTACGACGGCAAAGGTCAGGCCGTCGTTCGGGAGGAGGCTGATCTCTCACATGCGCTGACAGCACTCGGCGACAGTAACCTGATTGCAGAGCAATGGGTTCCATTCGATTGCGAGGTTTCCGCGATATGCGTGCGTAACGTGCGTGGAGACGTGTTGGTATATCCACTGATCGAGAATCAGCACCGCGACGGAATCCTCATCATCTCGAGAGCCCCGGCCGAGGCAAATGGTCTTGCCGCACTGGCAACCCGGCACTTGAGACAAATGCTTGCCCATTTCGACTACGTCGGTGTGCTGACCATCGAATTCTTTGTTGTCGGCGACCAACTGCTCGCCAACGAGTTCGCACCGCGCGTACACAATTCCGGCCACTGGACGATCGAAGGTGCCAGGACCAGCCAGTTCGAGAACCACCTCCGAGCCATTCTGGACCTGCCGCTTGGCGATGTATCCCCGGTCGGCCACGCCGCAATGCTCAACCTGATCGGATCAATGCCGTCCAAGACCCTGGAATTGGGCAACGAGACCACCTTTTTGCACGATTATGGCAAGAGCCCCCGGCCCGGCAGGAAACTCGGGCATATAACGGTCGTTGCAAGCAATCCGGCAGACCGGGAGCGGACAGTTACGCGCCTCAGTGAGATATTGGTCGCATCGGCAAACCCGACAGGCATCGCGGATTGCATTGACCTGCCACGCTAAAATGTGGGTAAACTAAGGGGATCAGCCCGCAAATCAACAATTTAAGGCCAGCATCCAGCCCGGTTCCGTAATGTCCTACCTCCAGCATTTCAACCTCGACCAGCAGCCGTTCGGGCTAACGCCTGACCCGGAATTCGTGTATTGGAGCAAGCAGCATGCACGCGCCAAAGCCTATATGGAATCGACCATCTGGCTGGCCGACGGGTTCGTCGTCATCACCGGCGAAATCGGCTCGGGGAAAACCACGCTGCTGCAGACCTTTCTAAACGAGCTTGAGGACGATGTCGTGTACGCCGTCGTTTCCCAGACTCAGCTCACGCCAACGCAGTTTTTGCAGGCTGTCCTGACAGAGTTTGGCTTCAAGCCGTTCAAGAAACGCAAAGTCGAATTGCTCGATATGCTGAACATGTTTCTGATCGAACAATACGCCAATGGCAAGAAAGTCTTACTGATCGTTGACGAAGCACAAAACCTCGGCAAGAAGGTGCTTGAGGAAATTCGTCTGCTGTCCGGCATCGAAACGCAAAAGGAAAAAGTGTTGCGGATCATCCTTGCCGGACAGCCCGAGCTGAAGGATACGCTGGACAGCCCTCGCCTGAAGCAACTCGTGCAGCGTGTGCGGCTGCGTTTTCATATTGAGTCACTCAACCGCCATGAAATGCGCGAGTACATCGAGCACCGATTGTCCATTGCCGGCAGAAAAGAACCAGGCCCGTTTACTGAAAATGCGTACCCGGTTATTTTCCTGTACTCAGGCGGCATTCCGCGCCTCATCAATACACTTTGCGATACCACAATGCTGTGCGCATTTGCCGAAGAAAAGAAATTAATTGATGAAGACGACGTGAAATCTGCCGTAGAGGAACTGAATTGGCGGGAACACGATTCTGCGACCGGTCGATATCGTAAGCTGCCAAAAATCGAACTAAAAGTTCCGCAGATCTCTCACCTGACAAAAATCGAAGTTCACAGCAAGGACAAAATGCTTTCCGAGCACTTTCTTGGCTCCGGAAAAGTCATTGTAGGTCGCGCTCCGGATAATGAGCTTTATATCAAGAGTAAATTCGTGAGCCGTCGCCACGCGCAAATTACCAGCAACGAATTCGGGTGCACGATCGAGGACCTGAACAGCACCAACGGAATCTCCGTCGACGACAGGCGCGTTAAAAAGTATCTGCTGCATGATGGCGATGTTGTGAAAATCGGCATGCATCGACTTGTGTATACCGACCTCCGTAAGGTCGATGAGCGTGAAAAATCCGCGGTGAGCGGCAAGTAGGAGCGGCGTCCCGCCGCAATTTGGCAATAATCGCGGCGGGACGCCGCTCCTACGGCAGATCCTGACTGTGACTTGAGCGCCTGTCCTGGTCGCGATGGTCGCGGCGCTTCAGCAATACGACAAGCCCTGCGACCAGGCAACTTAAGCCCACGACGAAACAGATTGTCGGCCAGTACCAATGATTCAGATACATTGAGGCCGCCAGCGACACTGCCCCGGACAGCAAATAGAAATACGGCAGACTTTCGTAGATTGGTTTGGACACCCACATAAATGGTCGCTCCGCTGGTATAACATTAACCTATTGAATTATAAGGGATCAGGCCGTGCCACCAACCGTTAACTCGTCGATGCGCAGCGTTGGTTGCCCGACACCTACGGGTACTGACTGGCCATCCTTGCCGCAGGTGCCGACACCGCGATCGAGTTCCAGGTCATTGCCAACCATCGAGATTCGACTAAGTACCTCAGGGCCGTCGCCAATCAACATCGCGCCTTTGACCGGCGTGGTCACCTTGCCCTTCTCGATCAGGTAAGCCTCGCTGGCTGAAAACACAAACTTCCCGGAAGTGATATCGACCTGGCCGCCGCCGAAACCCGGTGCATAGAGCCCTTTGTCTACAGACTCAATAATCTCCTGCGGATCGTGAGGCCCGGCCAGCATGTAAGTGTTAGTCATCCGCGGCATCGGAATGTGCGCGAATGACTCTCTGCGGCCGTTCCCGGTCGGCGCCACGCCCATCAGGCGCGCATTGAGTTTGTCCTGCATGTAACCCTTGAGGATGCCCTCCTCGATGAGTACGTTGTATTGTCCGGGTGTGCCCTCATCGTCCACGGCCAGCGATCCGCGCCGGTTCTGCAGCGTGCCATCATCAACGATCGTACAAACTGGCGACGCGACCCGCTGTCCCACACGTCCGGTGAACGCAGACGTTCCTTTGCGATTGAAGTCTCCTTCCAGTCCGTGGCCAACCGCTTCGTGAAGCAGGATGCCAGGCCATCCGTTACCGAGTACGACCGGCATCGCGCCCGCCGGTGCTGGCACCGCGTCGAGCAGTACAACTGCCTGGCGGACAGCCTCGCGCGCCAAATCCATGGCCAGATCATTATTGAGAAAATAATTCAGGTCTGCCCTGGCCCCGCCACCCGCATAACCCTGTTCACGCCGTCCATTATCTTCGATGATGACACTGATGTTGAGCCGCACGAGCGGCCGTATGTCTGCAGCCAGCGTGCCATCGGTGCTGGCAATCAGGATCAGGTCCTGACTACTGCTCAAACTCACGATCACCTGCTCGATCCGCTGGTCGAGCTTGCGGGTCTCGCGATCGATCTCGCTCACCAGGGCTTTCTTTTGTTCGTCGCTAATACTGACGATCGGATCGATCGCCGGATAAAGATTGTGTGACTGGCTGCCCGGTGTCACCTTCACAGCCCTCGACTGGCCCTGCCGCGATATAGCGCGCGCAGCTCGCGCTGCCTGTTCCAGCGCGGGAAGCATCAGTTCATCGGAGTATGCAAAACCTGTCTTTTCGCCACTCACGGCGCGCACGCCGACACCCTGGTCGAGACTGAAACATGCGTCCTTCAAGATCCCGTCTTCGACCGTCCAGGACTCGTGGCGGCTGATCTGAAAATACAGGTCCGCAGCATCAACGTCGCGCAGGTTGATCGAGCCCAGGGCCCGATTGAGGTGCCGCTCCTCCAGGCCTGCTGGCGCTAGCACTCTCGACATCACCGTTTCGACTGCGTTCTCGTTTTTTACTTGCTTACTCAAATCTGCCCGTCCTTGTCAAATCCTGCGGTGCTCCAGCACCGGAAATTCCGCTCGTAGTTTGCCCGGCAATGCGGTGTCGATGTCGGCATCGACGATGCCGTCACCGCTCTCCAGTTCCGCGATTACCTGTCCCCAGGGATCGATAATCACCGAATGTCCGAATGTCGTGCGGCCACTCGGATGAGATCCGTGCTGGCCCGCCGCAATCACGTACGCGAGGTTCTCAATGGCGCGAGCCCGCAACAACGAATGCCAATGCGCTTTGCCAGTCTCCACCGTAAATGCCGCCGGTATGCTGAAAACGGTTGCCCCGTCGTCAACCAGGCGGCGATAGTGTTCCGGAAAACGCAGATCGTAACAAATTGACAGCCCCAGTTGCCCCAGCGGCGATGGAACGACGACGAAATCGTTGCCGAAATCCATGGTGGCTGACTCCCGGTAGCGCTCATCCCGGCCAGGCAAGTCCACGTCGAACAGGTGTCTCTTGCGATAGATGGGACTGGCCCTGCCGTCATTGTCGTAGACAATCGATGCACCATAGCATTTGCCGTCTTGCGGCGATTTTAATGGCACGCTGCCGGCGACCACCCAGAGCTTGTAACGCCTTGCTGCGTCAGCGAGGTACTCCTGGATCGGACCGCTACCGGGATCCTCGGCATGTGCCAGTTTGTCTTCGTCCCGCGCTCCCATAATGGCGAGGTTTTCCGGCAGGAATGCGATCGACACGCCCCGCGACGTTGCAGCCGCAAGCAAGTTGTCAATAGTCTGCAGGTTTTGTTGCACATCTGCGCCACTGTTCATCTGAATAGCAGCAGCGCGAACCAAACCGGAAGCACTCAATCGATTACTCCGTGGCCTCGATACAGCCTGCCAGGCTGCTGGATCTTTCGAAGTGGGCGGCATCGGCCAGGTCAATCGCGGGATCGTCCCATGATCCTTCAATCGCGTAATAAACCTGGGTCATATCCTGCAACGGCTTCTTGAATATCTGCGAGAAGATCAGCAAGGCTGCGGCAACCTGCGGACCGGCGACTACCAGACCCGCGAGCGGCAGAGTGTTGCCGAAATTGGCGCTGACCATTGCGGTCTGACTGTAATCCCTTGCGTCGAGACCGGCACGCCCGACGATGCCAACATCAGCGGCGGGACTCGTTAAGGTCAGGTCACAGGTAAATGCCTCCCCGTTAACCAGGCGGAAATTCCCGGTGATCTCGTCAAACGCAAAGCCGGATTCAAAAACGTCGCTGAAATCAAGGGACAGCCGTCGTGGCAGCGCGACGATACTCATCAGGCCGAAGACCCGGCCTGCCCCGGGTTCGACGTCTTCAAGTTGTCCATTCCCCAGCCGTGCGTGCACGCTGCCATTCAGGGACTTCATGAAATCCTGCCTCGGACCACCAGCCCAGCTCACGTTCACATCCGCTTCAAGATCATCGCCAACGATTCCCGGCTGATAGTGCAGGCGCGACATCGTTTGTCCGATATTCGTGCTGCGCAATTTCGCATCGATAAATGTTCGCTGGCCGGACTCTTCGTAGACATCGACGACCCAGCCCACTCTGCCGGCGAGCGTAAATGATTCATCTATGGTCGACAGGTTGTCCGATTCCAGGCCGTTGCCGGTTCGCTGCAGATCAATCTCCAGTTGCCCGAAGAATCGATCGCCCAGTGCAAAGTCCCGTGCCCTGATGCGGATTTCAGGCAGCGTGCGCGGATCCACAGCAATTTCAGCCGCTGCTGTTGCTTCGTCGCTGCCGGGCAGCAACAGCCACTCCATATCGACAGTTAACGGTCTCCCGCCGGCGAAGTCATACGGGACCGTGACGATGCCCTCCGCCTGTTCGCCGCTGATTTCTATGACCCAGTCCGAGCCACTACGATTGACTCTTACGCGGTGGTCGGTCAGGTGCTGGCCGACGACGAACAGGTTTTCGATGGTCACGTCCATCGTACGCACCCGGTCACCAAAGCCAGTCTCCTTTTCGTCGCTTCGTGCAAGTGCCAGCCAGTCGTGTACGCGTACCTCGGGGGTCTGCCCCACGATATGCAGTCCGCGCCCCTCGGGCGCTTCCGGGTAATCGCCACCGATGGCCAGCACGCCCCGGTCGAAATCCCAGCCGTCCTGCTTTTTCAGGAACCGCGCATTCCACATCAGGTTATCGGCAAGACTCCCGGAGCTATCGATCCGGTTCTCCTCCGGAAACTCGATGCTCATCGTCAGCGGTAGCACCTCATCCGCAGCCTTGGCAAATGGCGCGGGCACCTCAAGTCCGAATCCGCGCAGATCAGATTCCACAATTATCTGCATGACCCCCGGCGTTTCCGCCTGCGCGTTCGGGAAACGAATGTTTGCGTGGTAGTCCATGCGGCCACTCGCAAAATCCCCCAGCGGCAATCCAAGCTCCTTAACCAGCGCCTCGGCCGTGGTGCTGCCGCTGGCATCGAGCAGGACACGGTGAGGGGACAGCGGATCATTGGTGCGTGTCAGTTCGATGTCGACGGGGTTTCCAAGAAAGCGGCCGAACAAGGATTCGGCACTTATGCTGTCTCTTGCGACTGAAACAACGCCATTGAGCTCCGTGATCGGCGGAGCAAACCCGGCGATGCGAACTGAACCATCGCTGGTTCGAATACGGGCGGAGAAGCTGTAATTGAGTTTATCCTGGACAGGGTAGCTGACGGATATATCAATTGACGCATCGCCGCCGACTTCAACATTCTCAAGCTGGCCACCAAGAACCTCGTTAATCGGGCTGTTCGCGCCGAATCTGCGCAACGATTCAAGCGTACCGGTCGCAAATGCCTCGATTTCAACGACGGGATTGCGCAAGTCCGCAATGACGACCTGCGCATTTTCGACACTGTTGCCCTGGATATCGGCCAGATTCCTGTTCGAGGTCAACCGCATGTTGTCGATGACTACATCGACGTAGCGGAACTCGGGGGCAGGCCAGTTTTCGGAATAACGCAACACGAAATCTTCGAATTCGGCCGACACGTGAAACGATCCGTCTCCGTCGTCGAACGGAAACCTGTCGAGCGATCCGTTCAGGCGCAGTGAGCCTCGTCTGACAACGCCGGATACAGTCGCCATCTGCAGCCACTCACCGATCGGCGCGCCCAGCATACTGACTGGCAGATAGCGGTGAATAGCGCCGACGTCGTTAATACTCCAGTCGCTCTGCACGTCAACAAACGGTGCGTCGCCACTGGCCGGAATACTGATTTGCAAGCTGGTCTGGGTGTCGAAGTCCGCGTTGCGAAGACGAATGCTATCGGACAGCAGGATGATGCCGTTGCTATTGCGACGCCAGATGATCGTGCCAATGGCATCGTCAAAGGAGATTGGCTCGGCGAGGATTGGACCGGTATCCACCTGCAGGTCGGTCGAATCAATTTCAATACGGCCGCCATTACGATCTGCGCGAATGCGGCCGTTGAAGCCGCGTATTCCGGGCCGTTCGTCAGTTGCTGCAAAACCCGCGGACTGCAGGTCGGCGGTGATATCGAATTCCGGCTCCTCTGACTCGAGGTCAGTCAGATCGATTCTCAGGTCTCGCAATACGCCGGTCGGGTCAATATCGGCGAGCATCGAGCGCTGCGCATCCGGGATCCAGACGTTGATGTACTTTAAATCGTTGAGATCGAGGAAAGAAGCACTCGCGCGCAGGCCCTCCAGGGCACCGTTTTCATCCGCCATGACGCGAAGCTGCAGCGATGACTGCGGCCAGTCACCATCCACCGTCGTCAGGCGAAACTGGTTTGCGGCCAGCAGGAATCCGTTCAGTTCCGAGGAGTATTCGATGCTGCCCTGCAGTCCGAATGCCGCAGTTGCCGGTCCGCTACGCGGATGGAGATTGGAGACGACAAGATTTGCCGTAGCACGTTGCACTTCACCTGACACATAGTCGAGCCACAAGCTGACATCAGCGGTTCCGGAGTCTATTTCCGGCATGCCAACCGGCTGCAGCCGTGACCAGCCGGCAATATTCAGTGAATTACCCTGCACAAATAATCGCCATACGGGTTGCCCGGAATTTACCGCCAGCTGGTCCACGCTTATCTCGAGGCTATCGCCAAATTCATCCGGGAGATCGATGGTCGCCTCGACCTCAACCTGATCCGCATCGCGCAAAATAGCCACCGAGGTAATCGTAAACGGCACGAGCTGACCTGATCCAGGATGTTCGTATTCGACCTGGATATCCTCTCCAATGAACTCGACTGTGCCACCGTTCTGCGCGGAATTATCCCGGGGGCCAAAGACATCGTCGATCGGCAACCCCTGCAGCAACCACTTGCCGGTCTCATCTTGCCGCAGATCGATTTTCGTATCCCGAATCACGATACGATCGACCACGAGTTCGCGATCGGCTAACAGGCGCAACAGGCCGACACCGATAATAACCTCGTCTGCGGACAACAGAACTTCCGCTGCACCGGGGCGGATCAGTTCGGCGTCGAAAAAACTTACTTCCGGCCCGCTGAGGCGCCAGCGTGCATTCATGCCGGAGAACTCAACCTGCATACCGATCGCCGCACCGGCCCAGGCTTTGATTTCCTCCTGGTACTCTGGCAACCGCGGCAACATGAGCCTGAAGATGCCAACAGCCACTGCGAGCACGATCACCAGCGCCGCACCGATATAGGCCAGGTACTTGATCAGTTTTTGCAGTAGTTCTTTCATCTTAAGTTTTGCGTTTGTCCCCGGCGGTTGCCAACCGTATCAGATCAGGATCACGTCGAACTGATCCTGCAGATAGAGTGCCTCAGGCTGCAGCCGGATTGCCTTGCCGGTCTGCTCTTCAATCTCGGCAAGACCCCTGGCTTCCTCGTCCAGCAGGAGGTCAATAACCTCCTGGTGAGCCAGCACAAGAATCTTGTCGAATTCGAATTGCCGGTGCTGGCGAATGATCTCACGGAAAATCTCGAAACAGACCGTTTCCGCGGTCATCAGGAAGCCGCGACCATCGCAGCTCGTGCAATCCTCACACAGAACGTGCTGCAGGCTTTCCCGCGTACGCTTGCGCGTCATCTCAACCAGGCCCAATGGCGACACGGGAGTGATCTGGTGCTTCGCGTGATCGCGTGCCATAGACTGTTCCAGCGCCTGCATCACGCGAGTCCGGTGCTCCTCCTTCTCCATATCGATAAAGTCGATGATGATGATGCCGCCGAGATTTCTTAGCCGCAATTGCCTCGCAATGGTTACCGCGGCCTCGAGGTTGGTCCTGTAAATGGTTTCCTCGAGGTTGCGATGACCGACGAAGGCCCCGGTATTGACATCAATAGTGGTCATCGCCTCGGTCTGATCAAAAATGACATATCCACCTGACTTTAAAGAAATACTGCGCTCCAGAGCCTTGCTGATCTCGTCTTCGGTGCCGTGCAGGTCGAAAATGGGCCTGCGCCGCTCGTAGAGCTCCAGCATCGGCTCAATTTCGGGCAGGAAACTTTGCGCGAACGCCTTCATCTTTTCGAAGTCGGTCTGCGAATCCACGAGGATTCGCTCCACGTCGCTCGTGACCAGGTCGCGCAGCACCCGGATCGGCAGCGGCAAGTCCTCGTGTATCAGGGTTTTTACCTTACCTTCCCTGCACTCAACCTGAACGACCGCCCACAACTTCCGCAGGAACGCAAGATCCGCGCGCAATGCATCCCGGCTCATGCCCTCGGCAGCCGTACGCACGATGACGCCGCCGGTTTGCTCGTCGCTGTCGAGCATGCCCTCGACTTCCTCGCGCAGCCTCAAGCGCTCATCTTCGTCTTCAATCCGCGCAGACACGCCGACGCTGCTGCCGGTCGGCAGAAATACCAGGAATCTCGATGGCAGCGTGATGAAGGTGGTCAGGCGTGCGCCCTTGCTGCCCAACGGGTCCTTGACGACCTGTACGAGGACCTCCTCGCCTTCCCGAATCAGTTCCCGGATATCCGGCGCCGCAGCTTCCCCGTGGTTCTCCGCCAATCCGTTGCCACGCGCAATATCCGAGGCATGCAGAAATGCCGTTCGTGCCAGTCCGATATCCACGAAGGCCGCCTGCATGCCAGGCAAGACGCGTGATACCTTTCCTTTGTATATATTGCTGATCAGGCCCCGCCGGGATGCCCGCTCGATGGTGACCTCCTGCAGGATGCCGTTTTCCAGCAGCGCCGCACGCACCTCTCGTGGAGTCACATTGACCAGAATTTCTTCTTTTGGCGATTCGTCTGTCATATCTGGCCTGTCATCGATGACCCGGCATGGCTGGCAGTTCTATGCCGACCCGGCGCAACAGGTCCGCCGTTTCAAAGACCGGCAGGCCAACGACGCCCGTGTAGCTGCCGTTGATGGAACTTACAAAGATGCCACCCAGGCCCTGCACGGCATAAGCACCGGCTTTGCCGGCCGGTTCACCACTTTGCCAGTAAGCTTCGGCTTCGTCAGGATGAATTTCGCGAAACTGCACCTCTGTCCGTGATACCGCAGTCTCAAGCTCGCCATTTGCCACTACGGCAACGCCCGTCAGTACCCGGTGCGTGCGCCCGGACAGGCTCGCCAGCATATGGAGGGCCTCTTGCTTGGATCCTGGTTTACCGAAAACGCGGTCACCGAGGATCACGATGGTATCGGCGCCCAGCACCGGCACTGAGCGTTCGCCTGAATCGAACGCAGTACGTGCCTTGGTAGTCGCGAGGCGCAAAACCATGTCCGACACCGATTCACCCGGCAACGCTGATTCGTCAATCGCAACACCCTCATAACTGAAATTCAGGCCCAGTGCGCTCAACAACTCCCGGCGACGGGGTGATGACGAGGCGAGATGCAGGACCGGATTGCTCATGACCGGTGATATGGATGCCCGGTTGTCAAAGACCAGGCCCTGTAAAGTTGTTCCGCAAATAATACCCGTGCGAGTCCATGGGGCAGTGTCAGACGTGACAGTGACCAGCGCAGATCGGCGCGGTCCATGCAAGCTTCGGAGATGCCATCAGGTCCGCCGATCACGAAAGTGAGATCCCGCCCGTCGCTTTGCCAGTCATTCAGCCTGGAGGCAAACTCCTGGCTGGAAAACTCCTTGCCGCGTTCATCGAGTACAACGACGTATTCTGACGCCTTTATCTTCGCAAGAACCTTATGTCCTTCCGCAATCTTCGCGGTCTCTGCGCTGCTATTCTTCGAGCGTCGCGCAGTCGCGATGAGATCCAGGCGAAACTGCCACTGCCGCGGCAGTCGCTGCAAATAATTTTCGAACGCGGAGTCGACCCAGGACGGCTGACGATCACCGACGGCTATCAGGCGAATGTGCATATATCACCGGTGTCCTGTCCCGTGAATAAATTGATAGATATGGGCAGGTCTTTTTGTCGCTGGCGAGGCGCGACGACGAACAGTGGCAGGCACCACGAGAGGAGGAGCAACGAGGCCAGCGGCAAAAAGAACAAGCAGATTTACCAATTTCTTTACGGGACAGGACACTATCTATCGATAGCAGCAAGATCTTTGACAGGGCTCAGTAACCAGAGTTTCTCCAGGTTATAGAACTCCCTCACGCGCGGCAGCATCACATGCACCAGCGCGTCATGCAGATCCAGTAGCACCCATTCACTGCCATCTTCGCCCTCGATTCCGGCCGGACGATGACCGGCCTTGCGCGCTTTTTCCGCAACCGCATCTGCCAGGGCTTTCACGTGGCGATTGGAAGTTCCGCTCGCCACTATCATGTAGTCGGTGACGGTTGTCAGCTCGCGCACATCCAGTTTGACGATGTCCTTCGCTTTGACCTCTTCCAGCGCAGCAACGACCAGGTCACATAATTGTTCGCTATTCATTCACTCACCGTTATAAACCAAATTTCTGTTAATCAGCGCCGGCGCTTTCCGCTGCCGCATAGCACCCGCTCTGCTCAATAACATCGCGCACGGCGTCGGGCATCAGGAAGCGTGGATCCCTTCCTGCCGCGACGAGTTCGCGAATTTCCGATGACGAAATCTCGAGTTGAGTAACGTCATGAATATAAATGTGTCCCGACTTTGCCTGGTGCATGTCGCCGATACGGTGCGTACCACGATCGGCAAGCAATTCACCGAGTGGGCCCATGTCCGGAGCACGCCATCCCGGACGATGTGCAACCACTACGTGTGCAAGCTGGAGAATTTCCCGCCACTGGTACCACTTGGGCAGACCAAGAAATGCATCCATACCGATTATCAGCGCCAGTGAGCGCAGCGGAAATTCGCCGCGCAACGCGATCAGTGTATCTACGGAGTACGACGGTCCCTCGCGCCTAAGCTCCCGGTCATCGACCACAAAGCCGTGTTGTCCTTCCGTCGCCACCTGCACCATTTGCAGCCGCAATTCTGCGCCGGCAACCGGTGATCCGCGGTGCGGCGGACTGCCGCAGGGCATGAACCTGACCTCGTCAAAGCGTAATGCCTGCAACATTTCGAACGCGGTACGCAAATGACCAAAGTGAATGGGATCAAAAGTGCCGCCAAAAATTCCTATCGGGCCCATATCAGCTTGCCCTTTGCATGCCGCTCATCGACAGGCCGAGAATGATTTGCGTCGCCAGCTGCCAGGGATCGGCGCGCAACTGGCCTTTTGCCGCAGCGTCAGCCCGCGCGCCAAGCTGAATCAGCTGATAAAAATCTGCCACCTGGTGCCTGCCGATACAGGCGCGCACGAGACCTTGGCGGTTTTGCCAGACGCCCGCTTTGCGCAAGCCGGTGCTGAGATCAATGCCTGACTGGATGCTTTCGGCGAGGCGGGCAAGGGTGCGAAGCTCCCTGGTCAGCGCCCACATGACAATCACCGGTTCAAGGCCTTCCGTGCGGATGCCGGCCAGAATGCGAACCGCGCGTGCAGCATCACCAGCAACCGCAGCGTCGACCAGTTTGTAAACGTCAAATCTGCTCGAGTCCACTACCGCGGCATCGACATCCGCGGCACTGATCGGACCCTCGCCGTGCAGCAGCCTTAATTTCTCAATTTCCTGTTGCGCCGCCAGTAAATTTCCTTCGACCCGATCCGCGATTAACTGAACAGCATCGCGATCCGGCTGTAAACCGGCATTTTTCATCCGCGCGTTAATCCACGCCGGCAATTCCCGCAGCCCAACCGGCCAGACCTGGCATTGTCCGCCAGCAGCCTCCAGTGATTTCGCCCATTTCGATGCCGCCCCGCTGCGGTCAAGTTTGGGTGCACTGACAACAAAAAGCAGATCATCGCGTGCCTGTTCAGTCATCTCGACAATCGTGGCGCCACCTTTGAGACCCGGTTTCCCCGTTGGCAATCGCAGTTCAACGATGCGTTTCTCGGCAAATAATGAAAGGTTGGCGGCGGCGCCTCGCAGGTCCGCCCAGTCAAATCCGGTCGTGGCAATGTAAAGCTCGCGGGACCCGAAACCCTGTTCACGTGCTGCTGCGCGTATGGCGTCGAGCGCTTCGGCAACCAGCAGGGGCTCATCACCAGTAACCAGATAGCAGGGCAACAGGGAATTTTTCAGGTGCGAGTTAAGCTGATTCGCAGAGATTTTCACGCAGCAGACGGAGAATTAATTGGCATCAGATCATACCTGTCGCGCAGCACAGGTCACAAGGATTCAAGGGGTCCCCTGCAACTGGTCGAGCGCAACCGATTCGCCCTCCAGCAACACGGGAATGCCGTCGTTGATCGGGTACAGGGTCTTGCCATCGTCGGTGACCAGCGCCTCTGTGAGGTTCTCCGCAACTGCACCACCATCATGATTGAGGAGCTTGCCGGCATCGATGGCCGCGTTGACTGATTTGAGCACATCCGGGCCCGCGAGCGACAGACCCTTGTGCGTTACCGGGCAACACAATATTGACAGCAGTTTCTTATCCATTGAGCCCTCTCAGCAAACCCTTTAGATACAATATCTTGCGACGTTTTTTGTTATGTTATACTATTCTATTATTCGGGGCACTTTGCGATTGCCGTTGTCAGCAGGCCGGCCGCTTTTGCCCGACTCCCGAGCATAACGGCAAGCACAGATGGATAACAGTTCTTCCGAAAAAGGCGGCATCCTCGATCACGCGGCGATCGCGTTGTCGGGCCTGTGCCTGGTGCACTGTTTGCTGCTGCCCGTCATCATCGTGGCCCTGCCGCTGCTCGGCCAGCTCAACGCAACGCACTTTCACGCACAGCTGCTGATCGTCGTCATACCGGTCAGCCTGTTTGCGTTCACGCTGGGATTCAGGCGCCATGCAAACCAAGCAATCATAGCGGGAGGCATTGCCGGTATTTCTCTATTGTTTATCGGCGGCACCGTTGCTCATGCCAACTTCGGGCTGCTCGCCGACAGCCTGCTGACCATGGCCGGCTCGATCGTTCTCGCAACGTCGCACTACTACAATAACCGCCTGACGCGGCACGTCCCTGCCAGCTAGTTGTCCTGGATGGGCTAGACACACCCGACGAGTTTTCACACAGCCTCGGCCGAGGCTGTGTCAAAACGCAAAATCGACCGCATGAGATCGTTTTCAAGCTAGGCGAATTTTCAGTTGAGGTCAGTTGATTACTAACGGAACGCTATCGGCTCGTAAGCCAGTCAATAGCGTCTCACGCTGTGTTTGAAGGCGACTTCTGGGGTGAGATTGTCGTGGAGTTTTGACACAGCCTCGGCCAGAAGCAGCCGCTCAAACCCGACAATTGAGCATACGTTGAAGGGCCAAACGGTTGAATGCGGTTCGTTGCTTTGTCATCTAACACCTCGTTTTGAATCATTTTCATTATATGATCCTTAACTCGGTGTCCGGTATCTCGGGGGAACATCAGATTACACTATCGCCGTCCGTGTGGCTCGACGACACGTGTAGCAGGTAGACCGCATCTCCATTCAGATGCAAGGTCATTGTGTCGCCGAACGTAATAACAGGCAGCGCTTCAACTGATGCCGGGGGAATATTCCGGTCTACCGCGCTGAGATAACCTCCGGAAGCCATGCGTTCGCGCATGTTGTCATGGGCGATGATTAGCGACCCGGCTTTTCCGAAGTGTTCGTTGCTCCCGTTATGGTCGTAATGCCAGTGAGTATTGATTACGTATCGAATGGGCTGGTCGCTAAATGTGGCGATTGCCGCTCTTATCGCATCGCCGGATCCGACGTACTGATCGTCGATAATAAAAGTCCCGTCAGGCCCGGTCGACACACCGACATTGCCGCCTTCGCCAAACAACACGAATATGTTGTCGCTTAATTGTTGGGCGGTCAGGCCAGTTTCGGTCTGGGCCTGCGCATTGCTCAAAAGAATCATCGCGAAAATCAGGATCGCGGTTCGAGCAGCATCATGAAATCGCATATCAATGTCCGTCGCTGGTGAGTCAAGCCTGGTTCGCGATGTTATGACCACTTTGGGTCGGCAGCGGCCCCTCGCAATCCTACCAGTTCAATGGCCGCTAACGGGATGCGATTTCAGCCGGTCGATGCAACACATTGGCTAAGCGTACTGCGGTCGATTGCTTGCATTTGCAAGCTATTCATGGCACGGCTG
>JADFGH010000240.1 GCA_022567775.1 Pseudomonadota bacterium
CGCTCCCGGCCTTGATCACGGCTTTTTGATTGTTCAGGGTTGAGACTCGCGGGCTGGACAACACGCGCGTCTCGCCCTGCGCCTCGAGCAACTCGATAAACGAATTGAAATCGCCGACATCGAACGCCATGGCAAATGCGCCACCGAGCGTGGTACTCAGGAATCCGCTGGTCGCGTTGCCAGGCTCGATCAGGATCGGGTTACCGCCGAGATCGTCAAAATCGCCGCCGAATCCGGCGGGCGGCGTTCGCTGTCCGAAGGTGAAGGTATCGCCCTTGCTGTTCTCCGCGACGGCGACCCAGTTGATGCCGGCCTGGTAACCGTCGCTGAGTCTGACTTCAATGATCTTCGCCTCGATGATCACCTGCCGCTGAGCGATAGACTCGACTGTCTCGAGGTATTCCTCGATCTCACGCAATTTCTCGGGCATAGCGCGGACGACAACGACCCCGGCCTGTGCGTTGACCACAACCTGCTGGCCGTTCTGCTCGCCGATCATTTGCTCCAGTGTGTCCTGCAATTCCGTCCAGAAATCGGCTTGATAATTGGTCTCGATACCTGACCCGGCGATTTGCCCGGCCCCCCCGCGCTGCGGCGCGCGCGAAGACCCCGACTGGCCGGACTGTGAAGCGCCACTGCCGTTGGCAGCGCGATTGGTATTGCCACCGCTTCCGCCGCCGCTGATCTGCCCGCTGCTCACGGTCATTCTGGATACGCCGGTCCGGCGCAGGTTCAGATAGTCGATCTGAAAAATGCGACTCTGCAAGGTAGCGGGAAGCACGATAAAGCCTGAGGCAGTCTCTTTGTATGCGTAGCCGTAGACATTGCTGATGACCTCGAGAACCTCTGACACGGTCACACCTTTCATCGCCAGGGAAATGCGTCCGGCGACCTTCGGATGCACCACCATGTTGTAGGGCGTGTCTTCCACGAGCGCCATAAAGAATGCCCTGGCAGGTGTCGAGTCGGTGTTCACATCGAAACGCTCATCGCCGGCCGCCGCATCCGGCAAATCCACGCCGACCTCCGGCAGGAGTGCCGCCTCGACGTCGGCCGGCGCGCCGCGCGGCAGGCTGCCCTCGTTCAGGGCCGCCTCAATGGCTTCGCGTGTTGCCTCGCCACGTGGTGTCGCACATGCCACCAGGAATGCGGTCACCATGCAGCCAGTAATCAGTTTCTTCAACATTGATCTGTTGCTCCGGTTTTCATTAGTGTCGGAATCCGACCGGCAGGACACGGGTCGTAATCGCCTTGCCAAGAAGATCGAGTCGGCAGCTATCCGCAAGGATTTCGACCACGGTTGCGCCATCGACCTGATCGCCCTCGCTGACACGCTGCCCGTTTACGATGGCGATACGGCGCATCTCGGAGGTGAAGATCGCGGTGACTCTGAATCCTGCGGCGCTGGTTGGCGCCACGACCGCCGACTTGGCGGACCAGGGCCGGGTCGGGTCACTAAGCAATTCCTCGCCGCCCGCCAGCGCTGGGCCAGACAGCAGTATGGCCACTGCGGTCAACATCGAATAACGGTTAGGCACCGATCCACTCCTCATATGGGCTCAGCGTGCTGACTTCGAGTCGAATCCGGTTCAGCGGATATTCCAGGACCTCGATTTCCAGGAGCTCCCAGTACAGGCGCCACGGCAGGGCCTCGAGCTCCTGCAGATACTCGAGGCAGGCGAAGTAGCCTCCTTCGAACTCGAGCTCGAGCCCGTGTTTGTAAAAGACGGTGTCGGCGTCGTCGGATGTCGACAAGGCCACGGGGCTGAGATTGCGCACGCGTATCAGCCGCAGGTTCGATTGCTCTTTGAGCACGCCTTGCAGGACGTGTGCCATCTCCGCCGGGCCAATCAGTTCGGCGGTGTATCCAACCAGTTTTGCGTTCAATTCCTCGATGCGCCGCTGCACCTGGGTAAATTGTTCCCGGTAGTTAGCGGCGCCACCGGAGGCGTGCCGCGCCTGAATTTCGAGGCTTTGATTGACCGAATCTATGCGCTTCTGCACCAATTCGATTTCAGTACGGGTATTCTTGATCTGCTTGCCCACTGGTTGCATCAGGCCCAAATACCAGGCCGAACCCAGTAACATTATTGCGGTTGCAACCACCAGCAGACGCTCTCGCAGTTGCAGGTCATCCAACTTCGCCTGCAGCAACTTGAGCACTTTCACGATGGGTGATTTCTGGCTCACTGCGAATCCCCTATCTCGAAGAGCGTTTCGAGTCTGGTCTTCTGAAACATGCCTTGAGCCTTGTTTTCCAGCAGAGGTTGTTCGCTGATAATCGAAAATGTCACTGCGCCGCCGGATCGCTCCTCCGGGCCGTCGATCTGGAACTGATTAAATCGTTGCGTCGCGAACGGCAGTTCCTCGGCGAGGTATTGTAAATAGGCCGGGACCAGCTCGGCGCGCAGCGCCTTTCCTTCCAGCCGTGTGTTATCCCCCAGCGCAGACAGGCGGATATAAGACAGCCACAGGCCGTCGGTGTCCTGACGGGCCAGCGATGTCAAATGGCGGGAGAACCCCTGCGTATCACCCAACGTCGAATCCCGTACCATGCTCAGCACGAGTTGCTGCTCCCTGAGGGACAGCTTCGCGTCCTCAAGCCGCTCCGTCCAGGACTTGCCGCCGCTGTCAGCGTCACCGGCCGACTGGAAATTCTCCAGTCGCTGGATGGCGGCTTGTTCCTGGCTGTTGACCTTCCTGAGTTCGCTCTTAATGCCATCGAGCTTGTGCATCTCAAACCCATAGGCCACCAGCATCGCCAGCACGATTGCACCACACGCCATAAGCAGTGTTGCGGCGGAAAAATTCCGTTGCCTGGTGCGGAACTCGGCCTGGTAAAAATTGATCTGTTGCTGCATCGTGCCCGATCCTATGCGGCCAGTGACTCTGACCTGAGCGCGGCCCCGATGGCCAGCAGGCAAGCGCCCTGTTCCGGCGTCGACAGCTCAGACTGCATCTCAAACAGCCGGTTAAAATTAAGGCTGCTCACTGCCAGGCCGAGTTGATCGTTCAGCGCCTGGGCCAAACCACCGATATTTGATCCCGGGGAGAGGACGAGTTCGGTCAGCGGTTCGCAGTCATAGTGACTGTCGTAAAAGTCCAGTGATCTCTGGATCTCCTGCACAATGGTGGCTACCAGTTCCGATCGGCTGAAATCGTCTGCGAAGGCGGAGTTACCTGCAGCGTCGTCCGGTGAGCTCAGGATTTCGAGTCCGGTGGTGGCTTCCAGGTCCGCATGCGCGAATTCGCCGGTGGCGGCAGCATTGATTGCACTGCGGCCTTTTTCGATCCGCCGGAGGAGATAAAGCACACCCCGCCGCGTTATGGTCAGAATTCCGTGGTTCTGCGTGAAGTGCAAAAATGCCACACCACTGGAATCCTGCGGAAGCAGTGTCGCAATATTGCGCATGCACAGCTCTGGTATGTCGATGACATCCAGTGACAAGCCGGCGCTCTTGAGCAGCTCGATGTGCTCCTGAATGCTGTTGCGCCGTGCTGCCACGGCATAGCCCATGGCTTTGCCATCGGCAGTTGACTGCGTGGGTAATTCGAACATTTCGACGATTGTGTCGTCGACCGGGAAATCGAGCAGATCCTTTATCTGCCAACGGGCCGCGGCATTGATTTCGTCGGCCGGTACATTGGGAACTTCTACCAGCAGTACCTGGTAGCTGTGATCCGGCAGCACCGAGGTGACCCGGGCCTTGCCCGGAACAATTTTGCGCATGCGGGCCGCCAAATCATGAGCCCTGTCTGCATTGTTCCCGTCCGCCTCAAATACTGAGGCGGCTAGCCGGATAATGCCATGCTCGAGCCGCTGCGCGCTGGCGAACGCGACCCGCGAGTCGTCGATCGACAACCCGGATCGACTATCTTTTGCTGCACTTTTTTTGGACCGTCGCCGCATGTCCCTGACCTGGTGATTCATTTAACAGAATGCAGCAAGTCTATGGGCAGATCCCTCCGGACGGTGTGAGGGGAATCACATTTCCGCATTTCGATGATTTTGGTCAACGCTGCCTGTGGACTGGTTATCGCGGACTTGAATTGTTCTTGCCGCAGCCGTTCTGCCCGGTTATGTAGCTAATACAAGAATGACTCTACATAACGCAAATCGTAGGAGCCCGGCCCACCGGGCGATTTCCTTTGATTGCTGGTGGTGGATTCATGCTTAGCAAACATTGAAGGGCATGTTTTACAAACATGCCCTTCAATGTTTGTCGCCCGGTGGGCCGGGCTCCTACGATACGTTTCC
>JADFGH010000241.1 GCA_022567775.1 Pseudomonadota bacterium
TGATATCCGCTCATCTGTGGTTATTTATAAACTGGCATCGCGACAGCGAGCAGAAAAAGAAGAAGAAGGGTAATTCGTGTTTATCGGGGTTTTCTCATTGTTGTGATTTTAGTGTTTTAATGTCGTGCAATTCGCGCAAGTGATTTTAATCTATGGGGTGTAGGGGTAAATATGTCCAGGCAAGACTATCCGGATTACGAATCGAAATCCTATGAACTATATCTGAGAGGACGCAATGTGCTGCCCAATGCAGGCAGTCGTAGCAGCATCCAATTGTCACCTTACACACTGTTCCTCAAGTCGGGGCAAGGCAAGAAAGTAGTCGATGTCGATGGTAACGAGCTAATCGACTTCAACAATAACTACACCTCGCTCATTCATGGTCACTGCCACCCCTATGTTGTCGAAGCCGTAAATGATCAGATCCGCAAGGGGACAGCCTTTGCGTTCGGTAGTGAGATCGAAATCAAGCTGGCCGAGTTGTTGTGTGATCGGGTACCAGGATTCGAGCAGATTCGTTTTATGAATTCGGGGACCGAAGCGGTAATGAACGGCATCAAAGTAGCTCGAGCGATTACGGGTAGAGCCAAAATCGCCAAGTGTGAGAACGCCTATCACGGATCTTATGATGCCTCTGAAGTTAGTCTAGCCGTTGAACCCACAGATTTAAGCAGGGGAGACCCGGTATCAAAAGCCTACAGTGCTGGTACACCACAGGGTGTACTGAATGATGTCGTCGTGATTCCTTTCAACGATGTTCCTAACTGCAGGCGAATATTGAATGAGCACGGGCCAGAACTTGCAGGGGTGTTGTTTGACCCTTTTGGGTCGGGTATGGGCAGACTGCAACCTACTCAGGAGTTTATTGATCTGCTGGATGCGATGCGAGATGCACATGGTCTGTTGTTGATCGCCGATGAAGTTATTGCATTTCGAGCTGATTACCGTGGTTGTATGGATCATTTTGGGGTCAAGGCTGATATTACGTGCCTGGGTAAGATTATCGGTGGTGGTTTTCCAGTTGGGGCTGTCGCCGGTTCAAGGAATATCATGGGGGTGTTTGACGGTGGTAGTGAGAAGGCCAGATTGCCCCATGGGGGTACCTTCAATGCAAATCCTGTGACCATGGTGGCTGGCGAAATATCGCTGCGCGAACTGACGGCCGGGCGAATAGAACAGATGAACCGGCTGCGGCAAATGCTGCAATCCGGGCTTAATGACATCGCGCAGAAAAACAGCCTGCCGCTTGCGATCAATCATTACGGTTCATGCCTGAATATCTTTCTCAGCGAGTCAATACCTGATTCGCCCATCGTTCGCGCGGACGAGGAACTTATGGACAGGTTTCATGTTGCCTGTCTGAATCACGGGCTGTTTATTGCACCCCGCGGAATGGTGGCTTTGTCCACGGTGATCACAGAGGAAGACATTGCAGCAGCACTGGAAAGCGCCGATGCTGCGATGCGGGACGTGGCCGCCGAGTCCGGCTAGCGACATGGCTAAGCGCACGCTACCTGAATTCGCGAAAGCCTTGGTCGATGTCGAGACACTGCCGGACGGTGGATTCGTACTGCGCTCGCCAATGGCGCTCGAACCTTACGCCGAGCATATTTGCACCTGGCTTCTGGACTGGGCAAAGAATGAACCGCGACGCACATTTCTCGCCGAGCGACCGGATGATGGCGATTGGCATCGCGTCTCCTACGGCGAGACACTCGATTCCGTAAGGTCAATCGCGCAGTCTCTGCTTGATCGAGGCGCGACCGCTGCGCGGCCGGTGATGCTGCTTTCCGAGAACAGCATCGCCAATGCATTGCTGCAGCTGGCGGCGATGTTCGTTGGCGTACCCGCGGTGCCGGTGTCACCCGCTTATTCTTTGATGTCACAGGACTTCGGCAAGCTCAAATATGTATTCGACCTCGTCAAGCCTGCCGTCGTATATGCAGCCAGCGGCGAAGCATTCGCGAGTGCGCTCGCTGCACTCGATCTCGACGGTGTCGATGTTGTCACCGCGACGGACCTCGACGAACTGACCGGGGTGACCGCGACGCAGGCCGTCGATGATGCTTTGTCGAAGGTTGGTCCGGATACGGTGGCGAGAATCCTGTTTACATCCGGATCGACGGGCATGCCGAAGGGCGTCATCAACACTCACCGCATGCTTTGTTCGAATCAGCAGGCGCTGGCGCAGGTGTGGCCGTTCATTACCCGCCGCCCGCCGGTACTGGTTGACTGGCTGCCCTGGAATCACACCTTCGGCGGCAATCACAATCTCAACCTGATCCTGAGAAACGGCGGAACGCTCTATATTGACGGTGGCAAACCCGCTCCCGGGATGGTTGAGACGACGGTGCGCAACCTGCGCGAGATCGCACCTACGCTTTACTTCAATGTGCCGCGTGGCTACCAGGTGCTGGTGCCGTTCCTGGAACGGGACGCGGAATTTCGCGACCACTTTTTCTCGAACCTGGACCTGATCTTCTACGCCGCGGCGGCATTGCCGCAGGACCTTTGGCAGAGAATCGAGGCATTGTCAGAGGCCGCACTGGGTTACAAGATCGCGATGATGTCGGCATGGGGACTAACGGAGTCCGCGCCGTTGGCCGTCGGTACCCACTTTCCGATCGAGCGCGCCGGCATCGTCGGCCTGCCAGTGCCTGGAACGGAGCTCAGGATGCTGCCCAATGACGGCAAGCTCGAGCTGCGACTCAGTGGTCCGAACATCACGCCCGGCTATTACAAAAGAGACGACCTGACACGCGAAGCGTTCGACGATATGGGGTTCCTCATAACGGGAGATGCCGGGAAATTTGCAGATCCCGACGACCCGAGCAAGGGAATCGTGTTCGACGGTCGCGTCGCCGAGGATTTCAAATTGCTGACCGGATCATGGGTCAGCACGGGCACGCTGAGAACTGCCGCCGTATCCGCGTGCCCGGAAGTCATCCAGGATGCCATTGTGACCGGACATGATCGGGACGAAATCGGCTTGCTGATCGTGCCGAATGTCGCAGGGATTTGTGAGCTTTGTAGCAACGCCCCGGACACCGCACTGCCGGAGCTCGTCGTTCAGGCCACGTTGCTAGCGCATCTGCGAACCACGCTCGTCGAATATAACGCAGCGAATCCAGCATCGAGCAGATCAATCTCCCGCGTCATGCTGCTGACCGAGCCTCTCAATATCGATGCCGGCGAGATTACGGACAAAGGCTACGTGAATCAGCGTGCCGTACTGGAACGGCGGCAATCGCTGGTGGAGCAGTTATACAGTGACGGCGACGGCGTCATCCTGATTGCATAGACGAAGTTTTTCCGCCAGCGCCCGGTAGCGCGCGGGAATTCCTTTATTCGCGTCGTCGTCCATCCTGCATT
Source organism: Pseudomonadota bacterium (assembly GCA_022567775.1). GTDB lineage: Bacteria > Pseudomonadota > Gammaproteobacteria > Steroidobacterales > Woeseiaceae > SZUA-117. Next base: position 3,373 of record JADFGH010000241.1, read on the forward strand.
GAAAATCTGCTGTTACATTCGCCATGACGTCCGCTGGAATGATCTGCTCCGCCATTGGAAACAACACATTGTTCTCTTTGTTGATGTGCTCGCGCATCAGGTTGACATAGTCGAACACGTTGCGAATGACATCAGCGGCAGCAGCGGCATCTCCATCTTTCATTTGTTCGGCGGCGGCCCGGAAACCGGCCGTGTATTGCCTGCCTTCTTCGTGTTCAGCGAGCATGACCGCGACCGGCCCGGAATCCTGCGGCATATCCATCGTTGTCATGGCCACGAACAGGATGTCCTCTTCCTTGGCGTGGTGACATTTGTCGGCGAAGTCGGCAACGAATTCTGCCGCATCGAGAAAAAAATCGGCATCAACCTTGTCACCACTATCAAGGCGGTCGGCTCCCTCCTCCAGCGAGTCCAGCACCGCGAGAATCAGCTGGTGCTCATCCATGAGGATTTCTGTCGGTGTCATGCGCCTTTCTCCTGCTTGCCGGCGTCCGGTAGCTTATCTACAGGACAAATTACCTCCTCCTGTCCGAGGTCCACCGCAAGCACGGGCCGCCGTTCATCGTAGGTATCCAGGTCAGGCGACGGCTCGCCGTGGCGTGCCTGCAAAAGCTTGTCGTGCCGGAATGCACCCCATAGCGCGGCGCCAATCCCTCTTGGACGCCGTGCTTAACGCACTGGCAGCAAGTCCTTCAGCAATCCGCGGCGGCGTGGTTGCCGACCTAGCAACTCGGCCGGGTTTGGCTAATGCGATGGAGGCCTTCGACCATGGCCAGAGTCCGGTGGACATCCTGGTCAACGACGCCCGTAGCATGTTTGCCAAGCCCTTCGGCGAGATAACTTTGGAAGAGTGGGACGAGGTCCAGTCCCGCAACCTTAGAGCGAC
>JADFGH010000242.1 GCA_022567775.1 Pseudomonadota bacterium
GTAAATGTCCCGTTTCTCGCCCTCCGCGATAAATTCGACCCGGAATTGCAAATAGATCTTCTTCGTTTTTCCGCCAATGACAGCCGGATTCAGACGCGCTTTCTTCGCCGCTTTCATGATAGCCGCGACAAAAGCGGTATCAAAATTATCTTTGGTGTAGCAACCGGTCTTGGTCATCTTGCCGCTCGCTGCTATTTGTGAATTGCAATGAATAATTACGGTCGCGTCCCTGGTCATTTCGGGAAACTCGATGCGCTCCGCCAGGCGCCGTTTGCTTTCCACCTGTTCGAAATTCGCCGGCCGCATGTCGTCCGCCGACCGGGCAGTGCCGGCCACCAGTAGCAGGATCATAATTGTGGAAAACAGTTTCATTCAATCACCCAGGTTGAAGTTGCGTTGCCAGAATTCAAGCATTGTTTTGTAAACGTGCAACTGGGCCGCATCGTCATCAATGCCGTGCTTGCGCATCGGGTAAATCATCATATCAAGCGTTATGCCGGCTTCGATCATCTGGTCGGCAAAGCTCCAGGAATTTTGCGGGTGCACGTTGTCATCATAGGTACCGTGTACCAGTAACAAGCGGCCGTGCAGGTCCGCGGCGCGTTTCGCATGTGATGTGGTTTCGTAACCCTCTTCGTTGTCCTGCGGGCGTTTCATGTAGCGTTCCGTGTAGATCGTATCGTAATAGTGCCAGTCACTGACCGGCGCAACGGCGACGCCTGCAGCGAACTCCTCGCTTAAGGTCATGGCCTGCAATGTCATCGCACCGCCACCGCTCCAACCCCATATTCCGACCCGGTCATGGTCGATGTACGGCTGTGACTTGAGCCACTCGATGCCATCGAGCAGGTCATTGAGCTCGACGGGTCCATAGAGTTGCCTCACGATAGTGTTGGCGTCTGTTTTGCTTATGCCTGCCGCGCTGCGATTGTCGACGTAAAACACCACGACATCCTGATCTGCCAGCAGCTGGTGATACATACTGCGGGCGCTGCCGCCCCAGGCATTGATAACTGTCGGCGCCGACGGACCACCATAGACGTAGACAACGGCCGGGTACTTTTTCTCTGCGTCGAAGAAGCGCGGCTTGAGCATCATTGCGGGCATCGAAAACCCATCGCGGGCGGTGACCGTCATCATTTCCCAGCTCCGGAGGTCGAAACGCCGCGGAATATCATCAGCAGATGCAGTAAGCGTTGCCTGGAGTTCGCCATTCGGCCGGTGCAGGCTGAGCGAAGGCGGGCGATCGAGGGCAGATGAGGCATCGAGATAATACTCGCCGTCGGGCCGGAACCAGATGCGGTGCACGCCCTCGGCAGACGTCACGCGTTCCATTTCACTGCCATCGAAGTTAATGCGATAGAGATGCCGTTCAGTGGACGCTTTTTCGAGGCTGGTGAACCAGATGTGTTGCCGTTCGTCATCGATAAAGGCGACCGATCGATCCATACCTGCCGCACCGCCGGATGGGCGTAATGCCCATTCGCCTTTCGTTATCTGATTAAGCAGGTCACCTTGCGCATCGAACTGGTACAGGTGCGCATGTCCGTCCCGCTCGGACAGCCACACAAAATTATCGTTTTCAAGGAAATAAAGATCGTCATGCACATTGACCCAGCCTTCGTTGGTCTCGCGCATGACATGTTCGGCTGCGCCGGTCGCTGCATCGGCAATGAACAGATCCAGCGTGGTTTGTGGCCGGTCAAGTGTTTGTATGGCAAGCCGTTGGCTATCGGGCAGCCATTTGATGCGTGCCAGGTACTCGTAAGGATATGATCCGAGATCGACCCAGGTCGTCGTCGCATCCTCCAGATCAATGACCCCCGCCCGCACCCGTGGATTCGCCTCACCGGGTTTCGGATGTCTTTGCTTGATGAGTTTCGGCAGGTTCGGCTCGAAATCGACGTAGTGCATGACGCCGACACCGGAATCATCAGTTTGCAGATAGGCAATCGACGCCGAGTCCGGCGACCAGAAATAACCCTGGTCGACGCGGCCCAGTAATTCCTCCCAGTAGACCCAGGAAACGGTGCCGTTCAGCAAGGTATCGGAGCCGCCAGTCGTCAGGCGTTTTTCCGTCTTTTCATTGACGTCCCAGAGGTAGAGATCGTTATCCCTGATAAAGGCAAGCCAGCGGCCATCCGGGGAAAAGCGCGCCGACTTCTCCTCGGCATCGCTAACCGCAACCGCTGTGATCTCACTGGATCGCAGATCCAGCAGCACGATGTCATCAGACATTTCATAGACGGCCCAGCGGCCCGTTGGATCGAAAGAAGCAGGCCAACCCAGTTCTTCAATCGGCTCCTCGGGTTCGAGCTGAGCCGTAAATGCCTCGATCACTTTTTCTGCATTGACAAGCGTACGACGTCGGCCGTTGTCGGGATCGAAGGATTCAAGCGTGCGCTCAAGCTTGGGCAGGCGCTTGTCGTAGAGCATTAGCAGACCGTTATCGAGCCAGGCATGATCGGGCAGCGATGTCGCCGTTTTGCCTTCCTCGCTGAAAATCCACTCCAGTGACAATCGCTCGTCCTGGGCTGACGCTGAGGAAGCAAAGACGAGGATCGCAACCGCGATCTGCGAGAGAAAAATCTTCTCGTATTTCATGTTCACTTACCTGAGCGGCTTAACAAGGAGTACTGATGCTGCTATTTTGCATCGGCAGTTTACCTCAGAGACAAGGCAGCCGCATGAGCCAGCTACCGCATGATATCGACAGCGACACACATATCGAGACGGATGACGTCACCGATTCACCGCCGAGTGGGCGGGCAATTCTCGCCTTCGCGCTGCCGTCACTGCTGGGTATTCTCGCTTTTCTGACGCCCATCCAGGTCGATGGCAACTGGACCATCATGATGGGCTGGCTGTCAACTGCGGCCACCGCGTTTGTCGGCGACACGATGACCTGGATCGTCTTTGGCCTGCTCTGGTCCAGCACGCTCGGCACAATAATCGTGATAGTGCTGGGTCCTGGGCGCGTTCCGGCCGATTCGATGATTTCCAGGCTGTTCCAGGTAGCACCGGTGTGGGTGGCCTTACGCATTATCGGTACGGTCATGGGCACCATGACGATTTTCCAGATTGGCCCGGAGCTGTTCTGGCATGCGGATACCGGCGGCACTGTCTTGCGTGTGCTTGCGTTCGCGATCGTGCCCCTGTTCCTGTTCGCGGGTTTGCTCATGCCGTTTCTTACGGACTACGGTTTGATGGAATTCGTCGGCACGATGGTCAAGCGCGTGTTCCGCAAACTGTTTACATTGCCGGGGCGCTCCGCCATCGATGCGCTGGCGTCGTGGTTGTCTTCTGCGCCGGTTGGCGTCCTGATCACGATTCAGCAATATGTTTCCGGTCACTACCTGGCACGAGAGGCGGCCGTTATTGCGACAAATTTCTCCGTCGTCTCCGTGCCATTCGCTTTGATCGTTGCGAATACTGTCGGGCTCGGTCACATGTTCCTGTCATATTACTCGGCGGTTGTCGTGACCGGTGTCATCACGGCGATGATCATGCCGCGCATCTGGCCGTTGTCCGGATTCCCGGATACACCGTATGATCAAATGCATCCCTTGCGCGAGAAACCTGCAGGGGATGGCTCACTGTTCCGGGAAGCGATCGATCTTGCCACGCAACGAGCTGCAAAGGCGCCGCCCTTGAAACAACAGTTTCATACCTCGGTCGGGCATATCCTCGACATATGGTTCGGCCTGGTTCCCGCGGTGATCGCGGTGGGCGGTGGCGGCCTGATACTGGCCAATTACACGCCGATACTGCAATGGTTGTCCTGGCCGCTGGTACCTATCCTTGAACTGGCCGCTTTGCCGGATGCCGCGATTGCGGCGCCCGCGTTGATTGCCGGTTTCCTCGATATGTTCCTGCCGGCATTGATGGTTGCCAACATCGATGCAGAGATTACGCGTTTCGTCATCGGCGTAATTTCACTGACACAGCTTATCTACATGTCAGAGGTTGGCATACTGATGATCAAGTGCGAAATCCCGCTGCGCTTTCATCACCTGCTTGTCATCTTCGTGCTGCGGACGCTGATCGGCTTGCCGATTGTTCTGGCCTACGCACACTGGGTCGTTTACTGATCGAATAATCCTGACTTGGCCAGTTGCCGTGCAACCTGCGTCATCTGGCTGCTTCTGCCGTCCTTGTCGAGCGTGCCAAAAAATGCAATGACCAGGTCGCGAGATGGAGAGATGTAAAGTCCCTGGCTGCCATAGCCACTCTTGAAGAAATCGCCATCTTCCATAA
>JADFGH010000243.1 GCA_022567775.1 Pseudomonadota bacterium
GCCGCCGTGAATGGCCAATACGACGTTCGCCACCGGCGCGTCGGCCGCCGCGGTGAAGGTGGCCAGCGCGGCCACCAGCGCAATCGAACGCATCAAGCCGTGCGACATTTCGGGCGCTCCGGGCAGAAATCGAGGGAACTGGCTCCGAGCACGCAGTTTTTTCACGAGAAACAATCGCTCGCTGGGTGCCTGTCCCCTTGATTTCAACACGCGGTTATCACATAGGTTCAAGCGGTTCGAGCGTGGCCGCCGAAGCGGCACAGCGATTCAGGATAAACAGGCCGCACGACGCACGCAACGCGCCCGGCCGAAAGCGACCAAATCATTCCCGGACGTGGTTTACACATCGTCCGCGGTTTCCGATGATGGTGGCAGTTGCCGCCGCGCCCGTTCGCGCCCGTTGGTGCGACGCACGGTGCGTTTGACGTCCCGCGGCGGATGAAGACGAACCCCGGCCATGTCGCACCTCACTTCCTCGCCAGCACCTGCGGATCGCGAAATCGCGGCCGGCAATTATCGTGGTCCGTTGCACGGTATTCCCTGGGGCGCGAAGGACGTAATCGCAAAACGCGGCTATAGAACGACCTGGGGATCCGAGGCTTATCGCGAGCAAACACTGGACCTGGATGCGACGGTGGTTGCGCGGCTCGAAGAAGCCGGGGCGGTGCTGCTTGCGAAGCTTGCAACCGGCGAGATCGCCCGTGGCGATCGCTGGTTCGACAAACAGACGCGCAACCCGTGGAAAACCGACGAAGGCTCCGGCGGCTCGTCGGCTGGACCCGCTTCGGCAACGGCGGCAGGTCTCGTCGGATTCTCGATTGGCACTGATACGACCGGCTCGATACTCGGGCCATCGAAAACCTGCGGCATCAGCGGTTTACGGCCTACCTTCGGCCGCGTTAGCCGCCACGGGGTCATGCCCGTTTGCTGGAGTCTCGATAAGGTCGGGCCCATCTGCCGTTCCGTCGAAGACTGCGCGATCGTCTTCGAGGCTATCCGCGGACCCGACAACCTGGATCTCGCCGTCGTCGACATGCCATTCAACTGGGACGGCAACAGGTCACTGGAGAACTTGCGTGTCGGCTGCCTGCAGGATGCTTTCGGCGACGATACCGACGCGAATGACACCGCAACACTTGAGTCCCTGCGCAACCTTGGCGTCGAACTCAGGCCGCTCAGGCTGCCCGAACATGCAGGGATGGATGCACTGCAGATGTTGTTGGTTGACGAGGCGGCCGCGTTCGATGAACTGATCCAGAGCGGCAGGGTGGATTTGCTCATACAGGACCGGGAGGAACCGGAGGACATGCTGATGCGGGTCGCCCGATTGTTGCCGGCGGTGGAATATGTGCAAATACATCGTTTACGTATGCTGATGATGCAGGGCATGGAAAAGGCGTTGCGGAATATCGACGTCTACGTCGCTCCGCATGGCGGCAGCTCGAATACCAGCGCAACCAGCCTTACCGGTCACCCGGCGATCAGCGTGCCAAACGGCTTTGACGATGACGGCAAACCCACCGGCATCCTGTTTGTCGGTAAACTGTATGGCGAGGCAGAACTGATGACCGTAGCGCAAGGCCTACCAGGACGCCAATGCCTTCCATCTCTCGCAACCGCCTTTAAGCTAAGCATTGGAGAAAACTTTGCAGAACAATACACGTCGAGCTCTTGTTTTGGTCATCGCGACGTTCATAGTCGCGAACCTGCATGCGCGAGAGACCAGCGTCGATCTGCTGATTCAGAACGCGCGGGTCGTCGACGGCACCGGAAGTCCCTGGTTTCGCAGCGATGTTGCGATCAGCAATGGTCGTATCGTCGATATGGGCGTCGATCTGCAGCTTGATGCCCGCGAAACTATCGACGCTGCAGGGCGTGTGCTCGCACCGGGGTTCATTGATGTGCACACCCACGTCGAGTCGTCTGACCGCCGCGATGGACTACAAAGACTGCCGCGCGCCGACAACTACGTGCTCGACGGCGTCACGACGATCGTGACCGGCAACTGCGGCGGTTCAGAAATCGATATCGCTGCCTGGAACAGCAGTCTTTCAGGACTCGGCATCAACGTTGCGACGCTGATTGGTCACAATTCCGTGCGCAGGGCTGTCATGGGCCTGGATGACCGTGCCCCGACGCCGCGGGAACTCGAACAAATGCAGGCGCTGGTCGACCAGGCAATGCAGGACGGTGCCGTCGGTTTCTCGACCGGTCTTTTGTATGTGCCCGGCACCTATGCAACAACGGAGGAAGTCATCAGGCTGGCTGAAGTGGCGGCACGGTATGGTGGCGTGTATGCCAGCCACATTCGTGAACAGGGTGCCAAATTGCATGATTCGATCGACGAGGCGGTTCGCGTCGGACGTGAGGCCGGTATGCCGGTGCAGATTTCTCATTTCAAGCTCAAGGGTCGCACACGCTGGGGCAACATTGGAAAGGCTATCGAACTGGTCGAGTCCTATCGCCGCCAGGGCGTCGATGTGGTCATCGACGCATATCCCTATGATCGGGCAAGTTCGAACCTCGGAATCACTATGCCGCGATGGGCGGTCTCGGGAGGCGCCGAGGAAATCGCCGCGCGCATACAGGACGACGACACGCATTCGCGGATTGTCGGCGACATGCAGGCGATGCTCGATGACGGCGGGTATCCGGATTATTCGTATGCAACCGTGGCCCAATACAGGCCACAGCCAGCTTACAACGGCCGCACGATCAGCGAGATCAACCGGCTGGCAGAACGGCCGGCTACAAATGATGCCGAGATCGAAACGATTCTCGACATGATGATCGAAGGTGGCGAGGCCGGCAATAATTATGGCGCTTCCATGATTTACCACTACATGAGCATGCAGGATGTGGACACGGTTTTTCGCTATCCGAATACCGCGGTCACCAGCGATGGCACCGTCATGGCCTATGGACGGGGGCAGCCGCATCCGAGGTCGTATGGCACAAACGCGCGGGTACTCGCCGACTTTGTGAGGGACAGAAAAATACTCACGCTTGCAGACGCGATACGGCGGATGACTTCATTGCCGGCGCGCACGTTTTCGTTTCACGATCGTGGCATCGTTCGACCAGGATTTATTGCAGATCTCGTGCTCTTCGATCCTGCGATCGTTGCCGACCAGGCAACGTTCGAGGATCCGCACCAGTACAGCGTGGGTTTCGACTACGTAATAGTCAACGGCGTTGCGGTGGTCGCAGACGGTGCAATGACGGACAAGCGTTCGGGCAAGTTTGTAAAGGGCCCGGGAGCCGATTAAAGTAATTAAGTGCTGCAATCTGTTCGAATTCAATTCTCTTTAGTAATTGCGGTCCTGTTGCTGGTGACCGGCTGTCAACCGGCGCAGGAGCATAATCCAACCATCACACTTTCCGTCCTCGGCACCAATGACGTGCATGGCGCATTGTTGCCGGTCGATGGCAATCGCGGCCTGGCGCTGTTTGCCGGATACGTTAACAACTTGCGAGACACCCGGGCTGGCGATGATGGCGCGGTATTGCTGATTGACGCAGGCGACATGTGGCAGGGAACGCTCGAGTCGAATCTCAACGAAGGCGCCTCCGTTGTTGCTGCTTTCAACGCACTCCGTTACGACGCTGCGGCAATCGGCAATCATGAATTCGATTTCGGTCCTGTGGGTCCGAAGGCAACCCCGGCAGACGAAAATGACGATGCACAGGGGGCGCTTAAACTCAGGGCCACCGAAGCAGACTTCCCATTGCTCGCGGCCAACCTGATTGACAAGGAAACCGGACAGCCGGTGAACTGGCCCAACGTAAAACCTTCGATCCTGATCAACCGCGATGGTATCAAAGTCGGAATTATCGGCCTGATGACGGAGCGTGCACTGATCACCACTATTGCCGCCAACACCACGGGATTAAGAATTGCGCCATTGGGGCCTACCGCCATTCGTGAGGCGCAGGGATTACGAAAAGCGGGCGCCGACCTTGTCATTGTCACTGCACACGCCGGCGGCTCCTGCGAAAAATTCGATGATCCGCTGGACCTGTCATCCTGCAATATGAGCGGTGAAATAATGCAGGTGGCGCTCGATATGCCGGTGGGCCTGGTCGATCAAATCATCGCCGGTCACCTGCATGACGGCATCGCTCACGAGATAAACGGCATAGCAATCACGTCGAGTTATTCGAATACGCGCGCGTTCGGACGCGTTGACTATGTCTTTGACCGCGTTGATCGAACTTTGAAATCGCGTAAAATTTTTCCGCCGCAGCCGATTTGT
>JADFGH010000244.1 GCA_022567775.1 Pseudomonadota bacterium
AGAAGAGGCACGGCAGAGCGCAGCGCCGCTGCTGGGGCAGCCGCAGTTGCAGCGGCACCATCAGCCTCAACCTGTGCCTGTTATTCCTGGCCCCGGAGTTGTTGCGCTACCTGCTGATTCATGAACTCTGCCACGGCCGGCATATGAACCACTCGAAGCGCTTCTGGAAGCGGGTGGCATGCTTCGAGCCCGAGTACCGGAGCCGTGATCGTGCATTGACAGAATCCTGGCGGCAGGTGCCTGGTTGGTTAGGATTATACTAATCACCCGTAGGAGCGGCGCCCCGCCGCGATTCTTTCTCTTAACGTCAGTTATCACCCCTGATCGAGTAGTTCCCGGAGATTAATGACCCCTGCATTGGCCCTGGCGAGGTAATTCGCCATCACCAGCGAGTGATTGGCGAACAAGCCATAGCCGCCGCCATTCATGATCATCGGCGCGCGCAGCGGCCGCAGGCTGGCCTCCAGCTCGCGGATGATCTGGCGGACGCTCACTCCTGCGTTCTTGTCCGCAAGGACCTTTGCAAAATCGAATTCCGCGGCGCGAAAGAAATGTACCAGCGCCCAGGCGGCGCCGCGCGCCTCAAAAAAAATGTCATCGATCTCGAACCACGACGTGCGCACCGGCACCCGGTCGCCCAGCGTCGTCGTTGCCACCGCTGCACGATCGCCCGCAAGATCGGTGTTGATCACGTCGGTAGCGACGCTGTCGCCGAGCCGTCTTGTCAGGCTGCCGAGCCGTTTTTCGACCTGCGCCAGCCACTCACGCAGGTTGTCGGCGCGCGCGAAGAATCGAGCGTCGGAGCCGCCAATCAAGGAAAGACGATCGCGATACTTCTTGAATCCTTTAATCGCGTCGCGATATTCCGATTCCGTCGGCGGCAATATCCAGGAGTCATTGTCGAAGAAGAATCTTGGTTCGGCCGCAGTAATGTCGGGATCCTCACGTGATTGCGACTGACTGCGGCTGTAGTCGTTGCGAATGATGCGTGCGAGATCGCGCACCTGCTGCAATACGCCGAGTTCCCAATGCGGAATGTTGTCGAGGAACACACCTGGCGGTGTGACATCATTGGTCAGGTAACCGCCGGGTTTATCCAACATGCTCTCTGCAACACGAATCAGCGTATCTGTCGTCGCATAGCCGATGACGATCCTGTCACCGTTCGCTTTCTCGCTCACCCAGAACACATCCGGCGTCCTTGACCAGTACCAGGCCACGCCGATCATCACCAGCAAGACGACCGCCAGCACGACACCGCTCAAGCGTACCCACAACGGCGTGCGCAGGGGCGGACTGTCAGATTTCTTGCGTTTAAAAATCATGGGGACGTTATTATTTGACGGTCAGGCAGTTTACCAGTTCCGGCAGCAGGGTCCCGGATTTTCCCTGCAGGCAAAAATCTGCCTGTGATGACAGCGGCGTCGCGTCGAGGTTGATTTCCACCACGCTGGCGCCCTGTTGCCGGGCTGCCTCGGCAAACCCTGCAGCGGGCCACACGAGTGATGATGTTCCGATCGAAAAGAACAGGTCGCAACCGCGGACGGCAGATTCTGCTGCGTGCATCGCGGCCTCCGGAATTGATTCACCAAACCAGACCACACCGGGTCGCAACATTGCGCCGCATCCGGTGCATACCGGCACTTCGGCCGACATGTCTGCATCGGTTACGGCACAGCCCTCGACAAAACAGCGATTCTCGAAAAGATTGCCGTGAAATTCTATGATGTTTTCGCTGCCGGCACGCTGGTGCAGGCCGTCGACATTTTGCGTAATGATGGTCAGGGCGGGCACCAGGCCTGCAAGTTTGACCAGCGCATGGTGCCCGGCGTTGGGCTCGACACTCGCGACCAGCTCGCGCCGCCAGCGGTACCAGCGCCACACCAGCGCAGGATCTCGCTGAAATGCGTCGGGTGTCGCCAGCTCGTGAGGGTCGTATTGCGCCCAAAGTCCCGTTTGCGCTTCGCGGAAGGTAGGGACGCCACTCTCCGCGGAAATGCCGGACCCGGTCAGGACACAAACCTGCTGTGCATCACGCAATGCACCCAGCAGTTCTTCAGGAATCGTCATTCAGGCGGCATTCGCCAGTTGCCTCAGGACGTAATGCAGGATACCGCCATGCTCAAAATACTCACGCTCTTTGGGCGTGTCGATGCGGACTTTCGCCGTGAACCGGATCGGCTCGCCATCGTCCGGCGTTGCCGTGACGTTGACGGTAGTCGCCGATGCATCGGCATGACCTTCGATATCAAAGACTTCCTTGCCGGTAAGCCCCAGCGCATCGGCGCCTTCGCCATCCATGAACTGCAGCGGCAATACACCCATGCCGATCAGGTTGGAACGGTGGATGCGCTCGTAGCTCCTGGCAATAACGGCTTTGACGCCAAGCAACAACGTTCCCTTCGCCGCCCAGTCCCGTGAAGAACCGGTACCGTATTCGGTGCCGGCGAGCACCACGAGGGGAATGCCAGCCGACTGATACTTCAACGCGGCATCGTAAATCGACATTTGCTCGTCACTCGGCTGATGCCTGGTCCAGCCGCCTTCCGTACCGGGTGCGAGCTGGTTGCGCAGTCGAATGTTGGCAAAAGTGCCACGCATCATGACTTCATGGTTGCCACGACGAGAACCGTAGGAGTTGAAATCGACCGGCTCGACGCCCTTCGAGCGCAAGTAATCCGCTGCCGGGCTGTCCGCGGCGATGTTGCCAGCCGGAGAGATGTGATCCGTCGTCACCGAATCGCCAAGCAAGGCCAGCACGCGAGCACCGTTGATATCGCTGACCGGTTCGGTATCCAGTGTCATGCCCACGAAGTAGGGCGGATTTCGTACGTAAGTGGAGTCGGCATCCCATGCGTAAATCTCACCCTCGGGTGAGTCGATGCTGTTCCAGTTTTCGTCACCATCGAACACGCCGTCATAGCTCGACTTGAACATACTCGAGTCGATGTTGCGGGCAACCGCTGCCTGAATTTCCTTGCCATCAGGCCAGATATCCTTCAGGAATACCGGCTTGCCATCGGCGTCTTCGCCGAGGGGGTCATTCAACAGGTTCACCTCAAGCGAACCGGCCAGCGCGTAAGCGACCACCAACGGCGGCGAGGCGAGGAAGTTCATCTGCACCAGCGGGTGAATGCGGCCTTCAAAGTTTCGGTTGCCCGACAGTACGCTGCAGCCAACGAGATTACCGTCCTGGACGCCTTTGGCGATCTCCGGCAGTAGCGGACCGGAATTGCCGATACAGGTGGTGCAGCCGTAGCCGACCGTGTAGAAGCCCAGCGCTTCCAGATCATCGTCCAGACCGGCTTTGACGAGGTAATCAGTGACCACCTTGGAGCCTGGTGCAAGACTGGTTTTGACCCAGGGTTTGGATTGCAGGCCCCTGGCACGCGCGTTTCTCGCCAGCAGGCCGGCGCCAATCATGACCGACGGATTCGAGGTGTTGGTGCAGCTCGTAATCGCGGCAATCAGCACGGCCCCGTCTTTCAATTCAACGTCCTCGCCATCGAGCTGGATCGTTACAGAGCCGCTGGAATCGCGGTCAGCGATCATTTTTGCCAGGTGCCCGCGGTAAATCTCGTCCGCTTTGCCCAGCGGAATCCTGTCCTGCGGCCGCTTGGGACCGGCGAGGCTCGGTTCGACCGTGCCCATATCCAGTTCCAGCGTATCCGAATACAGCGGATCGGCCTGACCCGCGTAACGCCACATGCCCTGTTCTCTGACATAGGCTTCGATCAACTCAATGTGCTCCGGCGTGCGTCCCGACAGTTCCAGGTAACGAAGCGTTTCGCCGTCGATCGGGAATATGGCGCAGGTACTGCCGAATTCAGGGGACATGTTGGCTAACGTTGCACGATCGGCGAGCGGCAGTTGGTCCAGGCCGTCGCCGAAAAATTCGACAAATTTTCCAACCACACCTTTCTCGCGCAGCATCTCGGTCACGGTCAGGACAAGGTCCGTCGCCGTTGTTCCTTCTTTCAGCGTGCCGCTCAGTTTGAATCCAATGACGTTGGGGATAAGCATCGTAATGGGCTGGCCCAGCATCGCTGCCTCTGCCTCGATGCCGCCGACGCCCCAGCCCAGGATTCCCAGGCCGTTGATCATTGTCGTATGCGAATCGGTGCCAACGAGGGTGTCCGGATATGCCTGGCGCTGACCGTCCTTCTCGACGTCAAATACGACGCGTCCAAGGTATTCGAGGTTAACCTGGTGCACGATGCCGGTGTTC
>JADFGH010000007.1 GCA_022567775.1 Pseudomonadota bacterium
GATGGGGACTCCTGACGCCGCGCATTTTCCCTGTTTAAGCTGCATGCCGCAAGCGAGATTACACCGGCATTTGCAGGTAGTGGCGCATTCTGCGAGCGACTTGCCCCATTTGATAAAAAATCGCGCATGGTGCAGCGTACAAACAGTGAGGTACAATTAATGGTTCGTATAGCCACAACACAATATACCCAATGAGTCATTCGTATCTGTTTACCTCGGAATCCGTTTCCGAGGGTCACCCCGACAAAATATCCGACCAGATTTCCGACGCCGTCCTCGATGCGATCATCGAGCAGGATTCGAAAGCACGCGTCGCCTGCGAAACCATGGTCAAGACCGGCATGGTGATCGTCGCCGGGGAAGTGACAACGAGTGCCTGGGTAGACATCGAGCACCTGGTGCGCGAAACGGTGCTGGAGATCGGCTACGACGACTCCGAGATGGGTTTTGACGGTGCCTCGTGTTCCGTATTGAGTGCACTCGGCAAGCAATCGCGCGATATCGCACAAGGTGTGGATCGCGAGGACGAACAAAGCCAGGGCGCCGGGGACCAGGGGCTCATGTTTGGTTATGCGACGAATGAAACCGAGGTCCTGATGCCGGCCCCGATTACCTATGCGCACCGTCTCGTCAAGCGCCAGGCCGAGGTCCGCAAGGCCGGAATTCTGCCGTGGCTGCGGCCGGACGCAAAAAGCCAGGTCACGTTTGTCTACGAAGACGAAAAACCTGTCGCCATCGATGCCGTGGTCCTGTCGTCGCAACACCATGCCGATGTCAGCCTGAAAGATCTGCGCGAGGGCATAATGGAAGAAATCATCAAGCCGGTCCTTCCCGCTGAATGGATCAGCAACAAGACGCGCTACCACATTAACCCGACCGGACGCTTCGAGATCGGCGGCCCAATGGGCGATTGCGGACTGACAGGCCGCAAGATCATCGTCGACACCTACGGCGGTTCCGCACGGCATGGTGGCGGCGCGTTCTCAGGCAAGGATCCGTCGAAAGTCGACCGGTCCGCCGCCTATGCCTGCCGTTATGTCGCCAAGAACATCGTCGCAGCCGGTCTCGCCGATCGTTGCGAAATCCAGGTCGCCTACGCTATTGGCGTCGCCGAGCCGACTTCAATCAGCGTCCAGACATTTGGCACGGGCAAGGTCAGCGAGGAAAAACTCACGGTTCTGATCCGTGAAAACTTTGACCTGCGGCCTTACGGGATTTTGCAGATGCTCGACCTGATCCGACCCATTTACAAACCGACCGCCGCCTACGGGCATTTCGGCCGGGAAGACATTGACTTCAGCTGGGAACGCACCGACAAGGCAGATGCCTTGCGCGGCGCTGTCGCAGCCTGACCAGGAGCCGTACATGAGCAGCGAAGCCGTTGCCCTGCAAAAGCAGGATTACAAAGTCGCCGATATTTCGCTGGCCGAATGGGGCCGCAAGGAAATTGCGATAGCGGAAACGGAAATGCCGGGCCTCATGGCCCTGCGCGAAGAATACGGAGCGCAAAAACCGCTCGCTGGCGCACGGCTGACGGGATGCCTGCACATGACGATTCAGACAGCCGTCCTGATCGAGACATTGCGGGAACTCGGCGCCGATATTCGCTGGTCATCCTGCAACATCTTCTCGACCCAGGACCATGCCGCGGCGGCAATTGCAGTGTCCGGCGTCCCCGTGTTCGCGTGGAAAGGCGAAACCGAAGAAGAGTACTGGTGGTGCGTCGAACAGACGATCAGCGGGCCGGACGGCTGGCAGCCCAACATGATCCTGGACGACGGCGGCGACCTGACGCTGTTGCTGCACGACAAGTTCCCGGACCTGATGAAAAACATCAAGGGACTGTCAGAGGAAACGACAACCGGCGTGAAGCGCCTTTACGACATGCAAAAAGAGGGGACGCTTAAGTGTCCGGCTTTCAATGTTAACGACTCGGTAACAAAGTCCAAATTCGATAATTTGTACGGTTGCCGCGAATCGCTGGTTGACGGCATCAAACGTGCCACAGATGTAATGATCGCAGGCAAGACCGCGATCGTCTGCGGTTACGGCGACGTTGGCAAGGGCTGTGCGCAGTCACTGCGCGGGCTGGGCGCCACGGTCCTGATCACCGAGATCGACCCGATCTGTGCTTTGCAGGCGGCGATGGAAGGCTACCGCGTCGTGATATTCGACGAGGTTTGCGACCAGGTGGACATCGTCGTTACTGCCACCGGCAACTACCATGTTGTTTCCGGTCCGCAAATGGAGCGAATGAAGGATCAGACGATCATCTGCAACATCGGCCACTTCGACAACGAGATCGATGTCGCGTACCTGCACAAGTTCGAATGGGAAAACATCAAGCCGCAGGTTGATCACGTCATATTCCCGGACGGCAAGCGCATTATTCTTCTGGCCGAAGGCCGCCTCGTGAATCTTGGTTGCGGAACCGGTCATCCCAGTTTCGTCATGTCGAATTCTTTCACCAACCAGGTTCTGGCTCAGATCGAACTGTGGCAAAACGGTGAGAATTACGACAATGAAGTCTACGTACTGCCGAAGCGCCTGGATGAGAAAGTTGCACGTCTGCATCTCGAGCGCGTCGGCGCGAGGCTGACAGAGCTTTCCAGCGAGCAGGCCGACTACATCGGCGTGCCCCGGGAAGGGCCGTTCAAGCCCGAGCACTACCGGTACTAACAGAGTATTGAAAAAGCCATCCATGACTTTTTCAACTTCGCCATTCGAAAAACGTGGTTTTCGAATGGCTCCCATTTTCTATGGCTTGCAGCCGTCGAAAATGGCGGGACATCCCTGTACCGCCAGCCGCCTGCCGAAAAACAAAATTTTTCAACAGGCGGCTGGGTCGCGGCCGCAGTGGCCGGATCTGCTGCAAAACGCTATCATCTGTGTCACTGGGGTCTGAGCGAGTCGAAACGCCATTCATACGTCGTCCGATCCTGTCCGGGTTCTGCATGTCACAGACCCACATTTGTTCGCCGATTCAGAATCGAGTCTGCGCGGAACGGTAACCCATTCATCGCTGTCACGCGTACTTCAACATATCGCCGCGGCAAACTGGCCGGCCGATATGGTGGCCATGACAGGCGACCTTATCCAGGACGACAGCCGCGCCGCCTACGATCGATTCTGCGAACTTATGTCGACCTTGAATTTGCCGGTGTACTGCGTACCCGGCAACCATGACGTTCGCGACCTGATGCGCGATGCGGTTTCACAGGATCCGTTTCATTATTGCGCGTCCGTGCACATCAATAACTGGCTCATTACAGGCATTGACAGTTGCATCCACGATGATGCCGGCGGACGGGTGGATGATGACGAACTGGACAGGCTCGCGAAAATTCTTGCCCGGACCAGTGCCGAGCACGTCCTGATCTGCCTGCACCATCCACCATTGCCGGTCGGCAGCAAGTGGCTGGACCAGGTTGGCCTTAAGAACGGCGACGAATTTCTCAGGATGATTGCGCAGCCAGGCAACGTTCGTGCAGCAATATTCGGCCACGTACACCAGGCCTTCGAAGGCAACCATGCATCGATAAAAATCATCGGCACGCCCTCTACCTGTCGCCAGTTCATGGTCGCAAATGAAGGCTTCGCCCTTGATGAGCACCCGCCTGCCTACCGCCGGATCAGTTTGCACGCGGATGGACACCTCGAACATGAGCTGATCTGGCTCGATCCTGAGGGCGACCAGCCGCAATGAAATTTTTCTCCGGAATCTGGCTGAGCCTGCTGCTTGCCGGCTGCCCGGCGCTCGCCGCCGAAAACGGTCATCCGGTGTCGATGTGGCAGATTGAGGGCGCGAGCAATAGCATCTATCTGTTGGGTTCGATCCATATGCTGCGCGAACAGGATCACCCGATTCCCTCGGTGATCTATGCGGCGTACAGGGAGGCCGAGGCGTTGATCATGGAACTCGATATGGACGATATCGATCCGGTCGCGGACCAGGCGCTTGCGACTGAATTGGGGCTGATACAGGACGGCAGGACGTTGCACGACCTGATGGGCCCTGAGCGGTACGCGGAGGCGGAATCGCTGGCGGCGGAGTTGCAGATACCGCTGAGGCTACTCGATCAATCGGAGCCATGGTACGCCGCAGTCAATGTTGAAATTATGATGCTGATGCGCATTGGATTTAACCCGATGCATGGGATCGAATTTCACCTGTCCGAGTTGGCGAAGCGTGACCACAAGGAAATTTTCGGGCTGGAGACCACACGTCAGCAACTTGAGTTTCTCGACAACCTGTCGCTTGCGTCGCAACGCGAGATGCTGATTCAGACCTTGTCTGACAGCATGGGACTCGCACAGGTCATGGACGATATGATCGATGCCTGGCGTTACGGTGACATCGAGTTCCTCGAAAAAAATCTGCTCGCCGACATGCAGGAATTCGCGGAATTGTACGAGGCAATCGTTGTAAACCGAAACAGAAACTGGGTAGAGAAGATCCAGGAATTACTGAGTGAGAAAGACGATTACCTGATCGTCGTCGGTGCGCTGCACCTGGTTGGCGAGCAAGGCGTGCCATATTTGCTGTCACAGCGTGGCTTTGACGTAATACAGCTACACCAACCCGCCGAATAAGGAATCGCGGCTAAAGCCCAATTTGCCTGCTCTGACAATTATGGAATCAGGGTCAGTGCAAATTGATCTTTAGTGCAATAAATGTCAGTCCGCACCACACAAATCCCATTTGTTAAATCGCAGGCGGACTGGGCTTCAGCCACGATTCCTAGATTTCGACCATCTTGAAGTCCTCTTTACCAGCCCCACAGTCGGGACAACGCCAGGAAAGGGGCACATCGTCCCACCTCGTCCCGGGCGCAATACCGGATTCGGGCTCACCCTCTTCCTCGTTATATACGAACCCGCAAATCAGACACATGTAGGCCTTCATAGCGGAATAGTTTGCACCAAGGCCCATTGCCAATCCAGAGGGTTTTCGAAAGATAAGCGCTTCTGTAGCATGCAGGGTCACAGCGCGGGGAATCAGATGAATTTATTCACAGAGGCCAAGAAATATATCGCCGGCGGCGTCAACTCGCCGGTGCGGGCATTCGCCGGCGTCGGCGGTGATCCGGTATTCATAAAGAGTGCAAAAGGCGCGTGGCTCGAGACCGAGGATGGCCGCCAGTTAATCGACTACGTCGGTTCGTGGGGCCCAATGATCCTTGGACACGCGCATCCGGCCGTCGTCGACGCCGTCAAGGAGGCTGCGGACCGGTCTTTAAGTTTTGGTGCACCTACTGTGATCGAAACAGCGCTTGCGCGAAAAATCTGTGAATACATGCCGTCGATCGAGCGCATCAGAATGGTCAGCTCCGGAACAGAAGCGACGATGAGCGCGATCCGGCTCGCGCGCGGACATACCGGTCGCGACAAGATCGTAAAATTTGAAGGCTGTTACCACGGACATTCGGATTCATTGCTGATCAAGGCGGGATCCGGCGCCCTGACGCTGGGTGTTCCGAGTTCTCCGGGTGTTCCTGCCAGCCTGGCAGAACACACGATAACGCTCGAGTACAACAATTGCGGCGCGGTCGATAGAGCCTTCGACGAACTGGGCGAACAGATTGCCTGTGTGATCGTAGAACCGATAGCGGGTAACATGAACATGGTGCCGCCGGTCGAGGGATTTCTCGATGCCCTGAGAGCGAGGTGCACCGATGCAGGCGCTCTGCTGATCTTCGATGAGGTCATGACCGGTTTTCGAGTGGCACGCGGTGGCGCGCAGGAGTTGTTTAGCATCAAAGCGGATCTTACGACAATCGGCAAGATTGTCGGTGGTGGCATGCCGGCGGCAGCATTTGGCGGCCGCGCCGATGTAATGTCGAGCATCGCGCCCGACGGACCTGTCTACCAGGCAGGCACGCTATCCGGAAATCCGCTCGCGATGGCTGCCGGCCTTACAACACTGCAGCAAATCGAAGATCCGGCATTTTTCGACTCACTCACTGCGCAAACGCGGAATCTTGCAGACGGCCTCGCCGCAGAATCACGCTCGGCCAACGTTCCGTTGTCGGTCGAGGCGTGCGGCGGCATGTTCGGTTTCGTATTTTGTTCCGATGGGCCGGTACGCAGATTCAGCCAGGTTGCCGCCGCAGATATCGATCGCTTCAGAAAATTTTTCCACGGTATGCTCGAACAGGGTATCTACCTGGCGCCCTCTGCATTCGAAGCGGGCTTCGTCTCGGCCGCACATGGTGACGACGAAATCTCTCGCACGCTGGATGCGGCAAGAACGGTATTCAAATCGCTGTAGCAAAAGGAATCGCGGCTGAAGCCGCTCCCACAGTGCCAATAGAAAACCTGTGCGAGCGGCTTGTGGGAGCGGCTTTTTTGTACATGGATGTGCAAGTAGCGACGAGCCGCGATTAGATCGCGGCCGGAGGCCGTTCCTACGGACCGCGCACGGTGTCCAGCACTTCGCGCATCATTTCCAGGCACCGGACAGGATCATCTGCTTCAAGACAATTTTGTTTTTGCTCCGGCGTAATCGGCAAAATTTCTGCGAAGCGGTATCCCACCCACCCCGCATCATCGAATTTCTTTTCCAGGGTTTCGTACAGGCGCCCGAGATCTTCGAGCACGCCCGACAAAATATTTGCCAGCGGCCGGTATTCGTCCGGGAGAGTGCGCACTGTCTCCGTTGGGATGAGCTCGATGTCGCCAATGTTTAGTCCGTCAGGCTCCCGGCTGCTGGACAACAACCGGAATCGCTGCTCGCCAACCGCCGTTATGCCAAGCAGCCCGTCGCTGCCCTGGTACCAGTCGGTGATCCTGGCAAGCGTGCCAATATCGTAGGTTGTTGCCGGCCCGGCTTCGCTGCCGGTTTTGATCAAGAGCACACCGAACGGGCTGTCGTTTTTTATACATTTGCTGGTCATATCGAGATAGCGCGGCTCGAAAATTCGCAGTGGTAACGGGCCGCCTGGATAAAGAACGGTACGCAATGGAAACAAGGGAACTTTCATTACGTCAGTATAGAAAACAGGGGACAGATTGCTGCCTCACGCTTCATGCCGTTGGTTTGTCGCCAGGCGTTTTTTTTGCAACGCCATGGTGAGTTTTTGGCGGGTGGCGCCGAAACTGCCATTGCTCATGAAAACCATTTGGTCACCGGCCAGCAATTTGCTTTCGAGTGATGCAAGCAGTTCATCGTAATCTCCGAACAATTGCAGGCGCTTCCCCAGGCCGCCAAGGCTCGCATCGAAATCAGCAGCAAGTTCGTCTGGACGGTAAACAAAGATCAGATCAGCCCCGGATAGTGACTTGGGTAGCGACTCTTTGTGTACGCCCATTTTCATCGTGTTCGAACGGGGCTCCAGCGCAATGACAATGCGTTGACCTGGAAAACGTTTTTTCAAGCCCTCTATCGTGCGCCGGATGGCCGTCGGGTGATGCGCAAAATCATCGTAAATCGCGACATCGGAGACAGTCGCCGTTCTCTCCATGCGACGCTTTACACCAGAAAAACGGGACAAAGCATCCACAGCTTGCTTTAGCGGTACGCCGGCTGATTTGGCAGCGGCAACTGCCGCCAGCGCGTTCTCGAGGTTGTAGGCGCCACCGAGTTGCCACGCGACCTCCGCGGACTCGCCATTACTGTGCGCAATGCGGATACGCCGTTCACCGGCGTCGGCGAAGCTTGCACGCCAAGCGCTGTCATCGTCCAAACCGAAATTCTCGACCGGCGTCCAGCATCCTTGCTCAAGCATTTTGGCAATGTTCTTGTCGTGTGCATTGACTATGACGCGCCCGTTCGACGGAAGCGTTCGCATCAACTGATGAAACTGCCAGTAGATGGCTTCGATGTCGGCGTATATGTCCGCGTGATCGAATTCCAGGTTATTGATTATCAGCGTCTGTGGCCGGTAGTGGACGAACTTGGCGCGTTTATCAAAAAATGCGGTATCGTACTCGTCCGCCTCAACCACGAAATAATCCGATTCTCCGGAGCGGGCGGAGACTTCGAAATTCACTGGTATGCCGCCGATGAGAAATCCTGGCGCAAGCCCTGCGTCATCCAGGATCCATGCCAGGATGCTTGCCGTTGTCGTCTTGCCGTGGGTGCCCGAGACAGCAATTACCTGCCGCTTGTACAATACATGCTTGGCCAGCCATTGCGGACCCGAACAATAGGGAATGCGCCGATCGAGCATGGTCTCGACGGCCGGATTGCCACGGCTCATTGCGTTGCCAACCACAACGTAGTCAGGCACCCGATCCAGATGCTGCGGTTCGTATCCTTCCATGATGTCTACACCCAGGTCTTTCAGCTGGGTGCTCATCGGTGGGTATACGTTCGCGTCGCTGCCGGTTACTTCGTGACCCGCAGCCCTGGCGAGCGCCGCAACGCCACCCATGAAGGTTCCACAGATACCGAGAATGTGTATGTGCATATGCCGCGCCTATGTCCGGCCGGTCATGATCGATTGAAACGCATATTGCACAATGAACACGATCATTGCGATGACGATACCAATATACCAGTGCTGATCAATGCCTCGCGCGATGATATGGCCTTCAACAGGTACCGACCAGATAATAATGAGCGTCGCAACGATGACCGCAATGTTGCCGCCGAGAAACGGATTCAACAGCACATATGCGGCAACAAAGAGTAAGGTCAGTATCGAACCACACGCGATGATGGCGGACACAACCGGCACGAAGCGGTGAAAAAAACCAGTTACAAAAAGTATCGCGGCATAAATTCCCATACCCAGCAAATTGGTCATCAATGTCAGCAGGTGACTGTGGTCTTCGCCAAGGTTGATGAGCGTTGCCGCGACAAACGACGAAAACTGCATCAAGACCAGCGCGAATAAAAAAACCAGCCACGAATCCGGAACCTGCTCCGGACTCTTGCGCAGCATGATGATCTCGATAAATGTTCTGAGAAGAAGTTGCAGGGTTCTGTCACAATAGCAATATGCCCGGCCACCATCATCTCACGATACCCGCTGCAACCGAAGTCCCTTTCAATTCACGTTATGCCTGAGTATCAATTCGTCGACCTGAAGACGGACGACCGTCTTGGGACGACTATCCCCGAACAATCGCGGATTGGTGTTGACACGGAATTCGTACGCGAGAAAACTTTCTACGCTCAGCTTTGCCTGATTCAGATCGCGACTGAAAGCGAAATTTATTGTGCTGACCCGATGGGCCTGGATGCCAGGAATGACGATCGCGCTAAAGCGCTCTGGCAGGCAATTACCACCCCTGCCTGGGTCCTCCATTCGGGCAGACAAGACCTGGAAGTTATTTATCAAACCGTCGAGCTCATGCCCCGCGAAGTCTTTGACACGCAGGTGGCGGCAGCGCTGCTCGGTTATCAGCCGCAAATCGGCTACGGCAACCTGGTCAACGAATTGTTTGGCATCGAGCTCGCGAAATTGCACACCCGTGCTGACTGGTCGCAACGTCCACTGCCGAACGCATTGATGGAGTATGCAGCAGAGGATGTTCAGTACCTCTTGCCAGCATACGAAGCGCTGAGCGAACGTCTCGAAAAACTTGGCAGACTTCGATGGGCGGTCGAGGATTCTATGGACCTGCTCAACCCGTCGCTTTATGAAAGTGATGCGACGCAAGCGATAAATCGTTTGAAGGGTGCGACAAACCTGCGCGGCCGCGCACGCTGTGCCGCTGCCAGCCTCGCTGCCTGGCGGGAGCGGGAAGCGTTGCGACGCAATCGGCCACGGCAATGGATCATACGTGACTCAGTGCTGCTCGATATCGCCGTCAACCGGCCGGACACCAGGCAGAAACTCGGCGCCACGCCGGGGCTCGCAGCGCGAACTGCCGCGCGGGCAGGCGACCAGTTGCTAGGCATACTGGCGGACGCAGAAAATGAGCAATCCGATTACGAGCCGCCGCAAAAACCGAACGAGCAGCAAAGGGCCGTCCTGAAAAAAATGCAAAAGCAGGTATCGGATGCTGCCGGGGAACTGGGGCTGGCAACCGAGCTGCTCGCGCCGAAGAAAGAATTGTCCTCGGCATTGCTCGGCAACCGCAGCCTCCGAATCTTCCGCGGCTGGCGCCGCGAGCAAGTCGGGCAACGCCTGTTGGAAATGTTAGAGGACAGCTAACAGCCGTTCGTAAACTTCGTCCATCGAACCGTCCGCATCGACGGTTTTGAGTCTGTCTCTCGACCGGTAGTACTCAATCAGCGGTTCGGTTTGTTGACGATAAACATCGAGTCGGTTTGCGATCGTCTCTGCATTGTCGTCATCCCGCTGTATCAGTTCGCCACCAGCGTCGGTGCATGCATCCAGTTCTTCCTGGGTTGAGAAATGAATGTTCAGCAATTTGCCAGTCAGCGAACAGGTACGCCGGCCGGTCAGCCGTTTCGACAGAATATCGAAATCGACGTCCATCTGGATCACGGCATCAAGCGGCTTTCCAAGCTGATCGAGCAGATCTTCCAGGTCCTGCGCCTGTTTTTCGGTGCGTGGAAAACCATCCAGGATAAATCCTTCTTCCGCATCCGGCTCGGCCAGCCGTTCGCTGATGATGCCAAGCATGATGTCGTCGGAGACCAGCTGGCCAGCGTCCATGATGTCCCTGGCCTGCTGGCCAAATCGTGTACCTGCTGCAACAGCAGCTCGCAGCATATCCCCGGTCGATATTTGTGGAATATTTCTGTCAGCCTCAAGCCGCTTGGCCTGAGTGCCTTTACCGGAGCCGGGCGCTCCTAAAAAAACGATACGCATGCGAGTCTTCTCTCGGTTTGGTGGCCCATGACGCGGCGGCATACGCTAGAGGAATTACTGAATCAGGTCAACGGAATTAAGGGGACGAATTAAGGGGACAGTTTACTTAATTGATGCTGAGGAATTGACCCAAAATGCGATGATCAACTCAATTAAGTAAACTGTCCCCTTAATTCAGCAGGTGGTACCCAAAATGTCCAGCATGAACGCGTTCTATGCGCAATCAGGTGGCGTTACAGCCGTCATCAACACCTCGGCCTGCGCCGTCATCGAAACTGCCCGCAAGCACAGGAAGCAGATCTCAAATGTATACGCCGGCCACAACGGCATTATCGGTGCACTGACTGAAGACATGATTGACACCAATAGGGAGTCCGCCGCCACCATCAGAGCATTGCGTCATACACCCGGTGGCGCATTTGGCTCCGCCCGCTACAAGCTCAAAGGCATCGAGGAAAACCTCGCGGAGTACGAACGGCTGATCGAAGTATTCAAAGCTCACAATATTGGCTACTTCTTTTATAACGGCGGCAACGACTCGATGGATACCGCACACAAGGTGTCGCTCATCAGCAAGCGCATGGGGTTCCCGGTCCGGTGCCTGGGCATTCCAAAAACGGTCGACAATGATCTGCCGGTAACAGATAACTGCCCTGGATTTGGGTCGGTGGCCAAATACGTCGCTGTCTCAACCCAGGAGGCCGCGCTCGATGTATTGTCGATGGCCAAGACATCGACCAAAGTCTTTATCCTCGAAGTGATGGGCCGGCATGCCGGCTGGATTGCGGCTGCCGGTGGCCTCGCCGGCACAAAACCCGGTGATGCGCCGCACATCATTCTGTTTCCCGAGATTCCGTTCAGGAAACGCGCGTTCCTGAAACGCGTTCGGGCATCTGTTCAGAAATATGACTATTGCGTCATCGTTGTCAGCGAAGGGGCATGCTACGCGAACGGCAAATTCCTTGCCGAAGCCGGAACGACCGACGCCTTCGGTCATTCCCAGCTCGGTGGTGTTGCGCCGTTTGTGGCCAACATGGTCAGAGACAATCTCGGGTACAAGTACCACTACGCAATTGCCGACTACCTGCAACGATCGGCCCGCCACATTGCATCGGCGACCGACGTCAAACAGGCGTACGCAGTCGGTGAAGCGGCTGTCAAAATGGCCATTGCCGGCGAAACCGCCGTGATGCCGGTCATCAAACGAATATCGGATAGCCCGTACCGCTGGAAAATCGAAATGGCGCCGCTATCGCGGATTGCGAACAAGGAAAAGATGCTGCCTCGACGCTACATTTCCGCTGATGGTTTTTCGATCACCGCCGCCGCCCGACGGTACCTCCAGCCACTGATCCAGGGAGAGGATTATCCGCCATATATCAATGGCTTACCGAAGTATGCAAGCCTCAGGAAGGTCGCCGTTCCGAAGCGGCTGAAGACAAAATTTGTGGTATGATTCGCCGCCTGCTGCGGACTGGCCCTGTCATCAGGGACGCGAACCGGCAGGACTCCTGCGCAAAAAAGAATTATCTGATGCAGGGCTTCAAACATCGAATAACTTTCGCCCCGGGTGCCTGAATGCGCCGGGGTGATTCATGTGATTGGGAGAAAATCTAATGACAAACGAGTTGGCGCTATGGCTCGCCATAGGCTCGGGGGTTCTGGCAGTTTTGTACGGACTCTTATCCGCGCAGTGGATACTCAGGCAGCCGGCCGGTAACGAACGCATGCAGGAAATTGCCCGGGCTATTCAGGAAGGCGCAAACGCATACATGAACCGCCAATACTTTACGATCGGGGTGGTCGGCATTGTGTTGTTCGTGCTACTCGGCATCGTACTTAACTGGGCAACCGCGATCGGTTTTGCAATCGGAGCTGTTCTCTCGAGCCTGACCGGTTACATCGGAATGTTCGTGTCCGTGCGTGCCAATGTTCGTACTGCTGAAGCTGCTACCCATGGGGTTAACGCGGCACTGAACATTGCCTTTCGCGGCGGCGCAATTACCGGATTGCTGGTCGTAGGACTGGCACTGATCGGCGTCGCCGGTTATTTCCTGATCCTGACCAGCAGGGGTGTCAGTACTGACGATACTATTCACGCATTGATCGGCCTGGCGTTCGGTGGTTCCTTGATTTCCATCTTTGCCCGGCTTGGCGGCGGAATCTTTACGAAAGGCGCAGACGTCGGCGCAGACTTGGTCGGCAAAGTCGAAGCAGGCATTCCGGAAGACGATCCACGCAACCCGGCTGTTATTGCCGATAACGTCGGCGACAATGTCGGCGACTGCGCAGGTATGGCGGCTGACCTTTTTGAAACCTACGCAGTAACTATCATCGCGACCATGTTGCTGGGAACCGTCGTTGCATCGAGTATTGGCGCTGCCGCGGTAATTTATCCCCTGGTCCTTGGCGCTGTATCGATCGTTGCCTCGATTATCGGTACGTTCTTCGTCAAAACATCCGACGGCGGCAAGATAATGGGGGCGCTGTACAAAGGTGTGATTGTGGCCGGCGTAATTGCCGCAATCGCGTTTTACTTCATTACGGACATGATGTTGGCCGACAGCGGCAACGCGATGGGCATCTATGGCTCGGCACTGATCGGTCTCGCATTGACCGCGGCCCTGGTTTACATCACCGAGTACTACACCGGGACCGACTACAAGCCCGTTAGGGCAATTGCGGAAGCATCACTGACCGGTGACGCAACCAACATCATTGCCGGCCTCGGCGTTTCGATGAAGGCAACCGCATGGCCGGTGATTGCAGTTTGCGCAAGCATCTGGGGCGCGTTCATGCTGGCACCAGCTGATGATTCGCTTGCTGGCCTCTACAACATCGCAATTGCCGCAACATCAATGCTATCGATGACCGGCGTAATCGTCGCGCTCGACGCATTTGGGCCGATCACCGACAATGCCGGTGGCATTGCCGAAATGGCCAAATTGCCGCCCGAGATTCGCAAGATTACGGATCAACTGGATGCAGTCGGCAATACGACGAAGGCGGTCACCAAAGGCTACGCCATCGGCTCCGCCGGACTGGCCGCGCTGGTGCTGTTCGCGGACTACACGCATGCGCTCGAAGCTCAGGGCATCAACGTGGCTTTCGACTTGTCTGATTATCGCGTTATTGTCGGGTTGTTAATTGGTGGCCTCATACCGTTCCTGTTTGCCTCGATGGCGATGGAGGCCGTTGGCCGTGCCGCCGGATCGGTCGTCAACGAAGTACGCCGCCAGTTCAGGGAAATCGAAGGCATCATGGAGGGAACCGGCAAACCTGATTATGGCCGCGCGGTTGACCTGCTGACCAAGGCGGCGATCAGGGAAATGGTGGTGCCTTCACTGCTACCGATTGGTGTACCGTTGATCATTGGCCTCGTCCTTGGTCCGGTCGCCCTGGGCGGACTGCTGCTCGGCACGATCATCACAGGCATCTTCCTGGCCATCTCGATGACCGCAGGTGGCGGCGCCTGGGACAACGCCAAGAAATATATTGAAGATGGTCATTTCGGTGGCAAGGGATCAGATGCTCACAAAGCCGCGGTGACCGGGGACACGGTCGGCGACCCGTACAAAGACACCGCCGGCCCGGCCATCAATCCCTTGATCAAGATCATCAACATTGTGGCCCTGCTGATGGTGCCGTTGCTTTAGCCGCAAAAGGGGTCAGATCCCTTAGAACCGGCAGCGGGTGGATTATGCGCATCGCGGCTGGAAGCCGCTCCTACGTTACGATTGGCAGGATCGTCGGAGCGGCTTCCAGCCGCGAATACCAAACTTCATGGTAAGACATCGCATCGTTTTGACGCCGGTCACAATTTTATGGGACAGCAGTGGGATCCGACCCCTTTTGGGGACCCCTTTTGCGATCCTTAGCTGAGAGCGTTGTTCTCATTTTTGGGATTGAGTATGCGATAGGTGCCGGTGGATCCGGATCCCAACGTCGTTGGTGGTTCGACGAAGTTGCCTTGCACAAAATCGACGCCGATGTCTCTGAGCCAATCGAAGTCTTCCTGCTCTTCAACTTGCTCGGCAACTACTCTGAATTCCATCGTGCGTGCCAGCTTGATCATGGCGGCAACCATCTCCCGGTTGACCTGATCCGAACTCAGGCTGCGAGTGTATGTACCGTCAATTTTCAGGTAGTCGATCGGCAGGTGTTTAAGACTCGAGAATGAGCCAAGACCGCTACCGAAATCATCGAGGGCAAATTCGCAACCAATGCCATGCAGGACTTCGATGAAGCGCTGCGCGTGTTGCAGGTTGGTCGAAATCGCGCTTTCGGTTACTTCGAAGCAAATGCTGGATGGTGGCACGCCGCTGTGATCCAGTGCCTCGACAACGAAGCCCAGGAAGCCCTCATCCCCCAGGGTCTGCCCGGATATGTTGATAGCGCAGCTACGCTGGCTGGCCAATTTAATTTCACCGGAATTAATTGCCGCCAGCGTCGCATTAACCACCCAGCGGTCGATTTGCAGCATCAGTTGATAGCGCTCGGCTGAACGGAGAAAGTCCGCACTGTTAGCATGGCGGCCGTGTTCGTCGGGCAAACGAAGCAGAATCTCAACGGCTGGGCCCGAATTGTTGCCGGAGCGGGTGGCGATTATGCGCTGCA
>JADFGH010000245.1 GCA_022567775.1 Pseudomonadota bacterium
TGCTAGTTGAATAGGTCTTTGTAGCTATCACGCAGCACGTTTTTCTGTACCTTCGCCATCGAGTTGCGAGGTAATTCATCGATAAAAATCACGCGCTTCGGCACCTTGAAGTTTGCGAGCTGTTCTTTTGCGGTATTGATGATGTCGCTTTCATTTAACTGGCCGCCCTGTTTCGGCACCACGACGGCAACCACCGCTTCGCCGAAGTCGGCATGAGCAACGCCGATTACCGCTGATTCCCTTACCCCGGGCAGGTCGTCAATAAAGAGTTCGACTTCCTTCGGATACACGTTTAGCCCACCGGTGATGACTACATCTTTGGCACGGCCGACAATCGACACATAGCCGTCGCGATCGATTCTCCCTTTGTCGCCGGTATTGAAAAAACCGTCGCCCGTAAAGTCTTCCGTGGTCTTCTCCGGCATTTTCCAGTAGCCGACAAACACATTCGGGCCGCGAATCTGCAGATCGCCTGTCTCGCCAATATCGAGGACGTTGCCATCCTGATCGCAAACGCGTGCCTCGACACCCGGTAATGGTGGGCCGACGGTGCCGGGTTTACGGTCGCCATGCAGGGGGTTCGACGTATTCATATTGGTCTCGGTCATTCCGTAACGCTCGAGAATCCGCTGTCCGGTCCTTTTTTCGAATTCAACAAACGTTTCTTCCAGTAGCGGTGCCGAGCCGCATATGAACAGCCGGATATTCTCAGCAATTTTGGCCGTAAACGAGTCCTCCGCCAGCAAACGCGTGTAGTAAGTTGGCACGCCCATCAGGACCGTGCACTCGGGTAGATACCTGATCACCTCCCTGGCATCGTAAGCGGGCAACCAACGCATGCTGCCACCACTGAGCAAAACACAACCGATGGCGACAAACAGACCATGCACATGAAATATCGGTAACGCATGCAATAGCCGGTCTGATGCGGTGAATTCCCAGGCCTCGACCAGGGCCTCGGCATTGCTGAGAAGATTGCAATGCGTCAGCATGATGCCCTTCGGCACGCCGGTGGTGCCGGACGAATACAGAAGTGCAGCGAGATCGTCTTTGCTGCGATGCAAGGTATCGAATTCTGCTGGTGATTGGTTTGCGTTATCGGGGAGTGTGCCGCCGCCGTCTGCATTCAGCGTCAGCACATGGTCAATTCCTGCTGTGTCTGCGATTGACCGGATCGTGACTTCATTACGTGGGTCACAGATGACGACAGCCGGTTCCGCGTTGCCCAGGAAATATTCGAGTTCCGCGCTCTTGTAGCCCATATTCAGTGGTTGATATACAAATCCGGCTCGCAGGCAGGCGAGATACAGGCACAGGGATTCCGGCGATTTTTCAACCTGGACAGAGATGCGGTCTCCGGGGGATGCACCCAGATCCGTCAGGAACCGCGCAAGCTGTGCTGACCGCTTGTCGATGTCGCAGTAGCGGTAGCTTTGATCTTGCGCGGTACGCAGCAGTTCATCATCTGCATGCTCGGCGAACTGCCTGTGAAAGTGAGAGTAGAGATTGAAGTCCCCGGTGCCCATCGATTGTTCCCATCGCATTTTTGCGTTATGCAGGGCATGATAAAACGAACAACCACCCGAGACCTAAGAATAAGGAGAACAAGCAGTGGTGATCTATGGTGTAGCCCTGTTGTCATTCTGCATGCTCGCTGGCGTGTTCGTTGGCGACGTTCTGGGTGAACTGATTGGCGTGCAGGCGAACGTCGGCGGCGTCGGATTTGCCATGTTGCTGTTGATTGTGTTGTCGAACCTGTCTTCGCAACGCTTCAAACTGAAGCCGATGACGGAAAGCGGCATCGGCTTCTGGAGCGCGATGTATATTCCTATCGTCGTCGCAATGGCTGCCAGGCAGAACGTGATTGCCGCGCTATCAAGCGGATGGATGGCCATCATCGCGGGTGTTGCCGCTGTCGCCGCCAGTTTTGCGATGATCCCGGTGCTTGATCGCATCGGCAAAGGAGGGCGGAGTGATTCTTGACGCCTTCAACGCTGTCCTTGTACAGAACGGACTGATCACGGCGTTCGTCTTTGTGGGTGCGCTGGTATGGGTCTCCTACCAGCTTTCCGCCAGGCTGACGCGTGGTCATATTCACGGTTCGGCCATTGCGATCGCACTCGGTCTGGTGCTGGCCTGGGTTGGCGGATCGATGACCGGTGGCAGCCAGGGACTTGCCGATTTTTCGCTGCTTGCCGGTGTTGGCGTCATGGGCGGCGCCATGTTTCGCGACTTTGCCATTGTGGCCACCGCATTTGGTGCTGACGTGGGCGCCTTGAAAAAGGCAGGATTTGTTGGTGCGGTTTCAGTGATCATCGGTGTGGTGTTGTCGTTCGTTGTCGGTGCGGTTGTTGCTGTTTCATTCGGTTACACGGATCCGGTGGTGGTCAGTACGATTGGTGCCGGTGCTGCAACCTACATTGTTGGGCCCGTGACCGGCACTGCACTTGGCGCCAGTTCAGATGTGATCGCGCTGAGTGTGGCGGCGGGACTCACCAAGTCGGTTTTGGTCATGATCGGCACGCCATTGATTGCGCCGCGGATAGGCCTCAATACTCCGCATGCTGCGTTGATCTATGGCGGATTGATGGGTACGACCAGCGGGGTTGCCGGCGGACTGGCGGCGACGGATCCGAAGCTGGTGCCGTATGGCGCGATGACGGCAACTTTTTATACGGGTGTTGGCTGTTTACTGGCGCCCTCGGTGCTGTTTCTCATCGTCAGGGCAGTGCTTTAGCGGCAAGTATTTTATTCGGGAGAGATTGCATGGACCGACGGGAATTTATGGGTGGTGCGAGTGGACTTGGCGTCCTGATGGCGATCGGCCAAAAAACGCTGAAAGCGGCTGACCTGCCATCTGACCTGACCGACATGACAGCCTCGGCGCTCTCTGCAGCAATCAAGCAGCGTGAGGTAAGTTGCGTTGAGGTGATGCAGGCATACCTCGATCGAATTCACCGCTATAACCCGGTGTACAACGCTATCGTCAGCATGGTTGAAGACGACGAACTCATCAAGCAGGCAGAACTGGCCGATCAGGCGCTGGACAAGGACGAGTACTGGGGCTGGATGCATGGCATGCCGCATGCGGTCAAGGATCTGGCTAACGCCAAGGGCCTCGAAACCAGCTCGGGGTCACCGATTTTCGCGGGCACCATTGCCGGGGAAGATGACCTGCACATTGCGCGCATACGTGCTGAGGGTGCGATATTCATTGGCAAGACCAATACGCCAGAGTTCGGCTTGGGTTCCCAAAGTTACAACCCGGTTCACGGCACAACCGGGAACGCCTACGACCCGAATCTGACAGCCGGTGGCAGTAGCGGCGGTGCAGCATGTGGGTTGGCAACACATATGTTACCGACGGCGGATGGCAGCGACATGATGGGGTCTTTGCGCAATCCTGGCGCGTTCAACAATGTTATCGGTTTTCGTCCCACGCAGGGCAGGGTCCCATCCGTCCCAGGCAATGACCTCTTCTACAGTCAGCTGGCCACCGATGGACCAATGGGTCGTAGTGTCGAAGATGCCATTCGACTGCTCGCTACGATGGCCGGCTACGATTCGCGCGCGCCCCTGAGCTTGAGAGATGAAATTCCCCGGGTTGATGCTTTTCGAAAAGAGGATCTCGTGGGTTACCGCATCGGGTGGATGCGCGATTATGAAGGATATCTGGAAATGGAGCCTGGCTTGCTCGGTCTGTGCGAATCGAGTCTCGATGGTCTGACAGAGCACGGCGCGATCATAGACGGCTGCAAGCCCGACTATGACATGGCGCGTCTTTGGCAGACCTGGCTTACGTTGCGGCATTGGGCGCTTGGTGGCGCCAAGGAATTGTACGACGATCCGGAGAAACGAAAGCTGCTCAAGCCGGAGATAATCTGGGAGATCGAAGGGAGTTTCGATATGACTGCGGCACGGGTTGCCGAGGCGGCGCTTGCCCGTTCAGACTGGTACCGGGCTCTGCACACACAGTTCGAACGATTCGATATTCTGGCGGTACCCACCGCACAAGTGTTTCCGTTTCCAGCCGACGTTCATTGGCCGCAGTCTATTAACCGTAAAAAGATGGACACCTATCATCGATGGATGGAGGTGGTGATTGGCGGGACATTATCAGGTTTGCCTGTCGTCAATCTGCCGGCGGGATTCGACGCTAAAGGCCGTCCAATGGGC
>JADFGH010000246.1 GCA_022567775.1 Pseudomonadota bacterium
GAGTATGGCGAGGAATTACCGCGACACACCAACGGCATGCGCTTCACGGCTTTCATTGCCGATGGAACCCCTTTACTGGCTGAAGACTACTACTCACTCGGCGGCGGTTTTGTAGCTCGTGGCGATGAGCCGGAGGCGTCGAACCAGGTGGGGGAGCCGCCATTTCCGTTTACGAGCGGTGCCGGGCTGCTCGACCTGGCAGAGAAGAACTCGATGACGATTGCCGAACTGGTTTTGCGTAACGAGCGGCAGTGGAGGTCCGGGAAAGAGGTCGCCGACCGATTGATGGCTATCTGGTCGGCGATGCAGTCCTGTGTTGCCAGGGGCTTGCGCACCGAGGGCGTACTGCCGGGCCCGCTATCAGTAACCCGCCGCGCGCCGAAACTGTACAAGAAACTTGATGAACGCGTAACACAGGACGGCCTGGATGCGATGGACTGGGTCAACATATTTGCAATCGCGGTCAACGAGGAAAATGCCGCGGGTGGTCGCGTCGTCACTTCGCCGACAAATGGCGCCGCCGGCATTATTCCGGCGGTCCTGCACTACTACGAAAAGTTTGTTGCTGATGCCAGTGACGATGGAATCAGGCAGTTCCTGCTGGTCGCCGGCGCCATCGGCATGCTTTACAAGATCAATGCTTCTATTTCCGGTGCGGAGATGGGATGCCAGGGAGAAGTCGGCGTTGCCTGTTCAATGGCGGCGGCGGGCCTGGTTGCTGCACTCGGCGGCAGCAATTCTCAAGTCGAAGACGCCGCAGAAATTGGCATGGAGCACAATCTCGGCCTTACCTGCGATCCGGTCGGCGGCCTTGTGCAAATACCCTGTATTGAACGCAACGCAATGGGTGCGGTGAAAGCAATCAACGCCGCACGACTCGCGATGCAGGGTGACGGTTCGCACAAGGTGACACTGGACCAGGTCATCAAGACGATGCGACAGACCGGCCTCGACATGGCCTCCATCTACAAAGAAACCTCGAAAGGCGGCCTCGCCGTGAACGTCCCCGAGTGTTGAGATTGTGAGATAGAAATTGTGGGAAGGGCCCGTAGGGCTCGCCTGTAGGAGCCCGGCCCACCGGGCGATTTATTTGATCGACGGTGGTTAGTCGTCCTTTGGAAACATTGCGGGGCACGCCTGCACTGTTTGCCGCCCGCTCAGGAAGAACTCCTACGATCGCTTTTTTGGATAGTCGTAGGTGACAAGCTCAGCGTTCTTGTCAGCTTTGAGGTTCCAGTCATCCGTATCAATTATGACGGAAACGACACCGCAGGTTGGTATGTTGTTCGTCAAGCCTGGCACGAGGTAGTTCGCGAAATCCGTAAACCCGGGATTGTGCCCAACGATCATAATACTGTTGAAACCGACATCCTGCTCGCAGAGCAGGTCGATAATCCGCTGCACGCCCGCGAGATACAGGCGCTCATCGCGTTGCAGAAATTCGTTCGGGTATGAGATTTCCTGGGCAATCAGCTTTGCGGTTGTCCAGGCCCTGACAGCCGGGCTGCACACGATCAGGGAAGGGCGAATACCGGCCTGTTGAATGCGTGCGCCCATGACGGGTGCATCGCCCTCACCGCGTTTGTTCAGGGGCCTGTCATGATCCGACAGACTGGAATCTTTCCAACTGGATTTTGCATGCCGCAGAATCGTAAGCGTTTTCATGTTTTTGCCAGGCACAACTTGGTCTGAGTGACTGGACCTATGGATTTTACATCAAACCGGTCTGTAATCTTGCCTCGTCCGACATCATGCTTTGATTCCATGGCGGGTCGAAAACCAGCTCGACGTGCACGTCGGCTATCGTCGGGATGATTGCGATTTTTTCATGGGCATCCTGCATGAGGATTTCGCCCATACCGCAACCGGGCGCTGTCAGTGTCATGTCCACGTTCACGGAGCGTTGTCCGTTCGGCATCGTCGTGATGTCACAGCGGTAGATCAGACCGAGATCGACGATGTTAATCGGAATCTCCGGGTCGTAGCAGGTCTTCAGTTGTTGCCAGATTACTGTCGCGATATCTTCATCCGTGGCATTTTCGGGCACTTCTGGCGGTTCAACCGGTTCCTTGCCCAGGGCATCGGCATCGGCACCGGCGATTTGAAAGAGGTTGCCTTCCACGTAAACAGTGAAGCTGCCACCCAGCTCCTGGGTGATAAAGCCACTGGTGCCTTCCCGCAGGGTGATGCGGTCTCCAGCAGGGATGATGACTGCGTTGACATCACGCGCCAATGAGAAGGGTTCATTTGTGTGTCCAAACATACGGGCAGCTACTCCGTCGATACCGTTTCAGATTCGTTCCGGATTGCAGAATTCAGGGCGTGCCAGGCAAGTGTCGCGCACTTGACGCGTGACGGAAATTCCTTGACGCCTTCGAGGGCTATCAGCTTTCCCAGGTCTACCTTCGATAAGGGCCGTTCGCCGTCTTCCATTCTTCCGGACAGTCGGGATACTACAGCCGAAAAAAAATCGAGTGCAGCCTCGGTTTTCAATCCGATGACCGTATCGGTCAGCAAAGATGCTGAAGCGACGGAAATTGCACATCCGGACCCTTCAAATTTTGCATCGCTGATCCGACCGTCGGCGTCGATCGAGAAATAGATCTTGAGCTTGTCACCGCACAGGGGATTGATACCCTCGGCCGAATGCGTGGCACCGTCCAGTTTGCCGAAGTGCCGCGGGCTCCTGGCATGATCGAGGATGAGTTCGCGATAGAGATCGCGCAGTTCTTCCTGCGATTGCGATTGCGCGATCACTACCTGAATATCTCCTTCGCGGTCGTCAGTGCGGCAACAAGACGGTCGACATCATCCTGGTTGTTGTACAAAGCGAGTGACGCGCGTGCCGTTCCGGGCACGCCGTAAAAATCCATCACCGGCATTGCACAATGATGCCCGGTCCGAATAGCAACGCCCTGATGATCGAGAATCGTACCGAGATCGTGCGGGTGAATGTCATCGAGCAGAAATGACTGAACGCTGGCCTTGTCGGCGGCCGTGCCGATCAGCCGCAGGCCATCAACCTGGTCAAGTTGCCCGGTCATGTATTGCAGCAGCTCATGCTCATGGGCCGAAATCGCATGCATGCCGACGGTTTGCAAATAGCTCACTGCGGCGCCGAGCCCGATTGCGCCGGAAATATTTGGCGTGCCGGCTTCAAATTTATAGGGCAGGTCGTTGTACGTCGTGCCATCGAAACGAACCTCGAGAATCATGTCGCCGCCGCCCTGATAAGGAGGCATGGCATCCAGAAGTGTTTCCCTGCCAAAAAGAATTCCAATGCCGGTTGGGCCGAACATCTTGTGACCGGAGAACGCATAAAAGTCGCAATCGAGTTCCTGCACATCCACGGATATGTGCGGCACCGCCTGTGCGCCGTCCACCAGCACTGGCACCTCGAGGCTGTGGGCTTTTTCGATGATTTCTCTGAGCGGCATTATGGTACCCAGTGCATTGGACACGTGGGCGATCGCCAGCATTTTCACACCGCTTTCGAGTTGCCTGAACAGGTTGTCAATATCGACCTCGCCAGCCTCGTTTATCGGCGCTACCAGCAGTTCAGCGCCGGTCTGCTCGCAGACGAGCTGCCAGGGAACAATGTTCGAATGGTGCTCGAGATGTGTGATCAGGATCTTGTCGCCAGGCGCGAGCTTTGGCCTGCAAAAACTCTGTGCGACGAGGTTGATTGATTCCGTCGTGCCGCTCGTATAGACCACTTCGCTGCGGCTGCCGGCGTTAATGAATGTCTGCACAAGATCGCGCGCGCCTTCGTAGGCTTCAGTTGCGCGATGGCTCAATGTATGTACGCCGCGATGCACGTTGGCGTGATCGTGACTGTGGTAGTCCACAACCTTCTCGATGACTGCCAGCGGCTGTTGGGATGAGGCCGCACTATCCAGGTAGACCAGCGGGTGGTCGCTGATCGTCTGTGCAAGACAGGGAAAGTCCTGGCGGCATTTCGCGACGCCACTTAGTGACGTCGCGAGTTCAGTTACTTTGCTGATTTGCTCGCTCATGGTCATTCTTCGTCGATCAGGGCATCGAGCTGCCTGTCCAATGCAGAGACCAGGTACTCATGACACTCGTCAATCGCCAGTTTGCTGAGAATCGCGGACGCAAATGCCCGGGTCAGCGCCTGCATCGCCTGATCCTTATCCAGG
>JADFGH010000247.1 GCA_022567775.1 Pseudomonadota bacterium
GGAAAAAAACGCGGAAAACTCGAAAAAGTCGGCAAAATCGGCAAAGCGACCACGGGCACAACAATTCGCTTCTGGCCCGACAAGCAATATTTTGATACGGAAAAGATCTCTGTAAACCGGCTGAAGCATGTCCTGCGGGCGAAAGCCGTGCTGTGCCCGGGACTGACCGTGCGGCTGAAGGTCACCAAACCGAAGGAAAAGGTTGAGTGGTGTTATTCCGGCGGACTGGAGGAATACCTGCTCGAGGCGATGGGAAAGGTAGAACATCTGCCGGCCGAACCATTTGCGGGCAGCATGAGTGGCAAGCACGAGGCAGTTGACTGGGCGTTGGCCTGGCAGACGGAGTCCAGCCAGGCCGTCATCGAAAGCTACGTGAATCTCGTGCCGACGCCGCAAGGCGGTACTCACGTCAATGGATTGCGTACCGGCCTGACTAACGCCATGCGCGAGTTCTGCGAGTTCCGCAGCTTGCTGCCCCGCGGCATCTCGCTGGTACCTGAGGACATCTGGGACGGGCTGAACTTCGTTCTCAGCGCCAAGCTCGAGGATCCGCAGTTTTCCGGGCAGACCAAG
This sequence comes from Pseudomonadota bacterium, assembly GCA_022567775.1. GTDB lineage: Bacteria > Pseudomonadota > Gammaproteobacteria > Steroidobacterales > Woeseiaceae > SZUA-117. Next base: position 574 of record JADFGH010000247.1, read on the forward strand.
GAAAGACTGACGTCTCGCGAATCCGCGGCGTTTGTCGCGGGTGTATTAAAGGACAGCTTTGCCCTGTGGCTCAATCAGCACCCGGAAACCGGCGATACTATCGCTCAGCTGGCGATCGCAAAGGCACAGGCGCGGCTCAAGGCGGCAAAGAAAGTTGTCCGCAAGAAAATCGTCTCGGGCCCGGCCTTGCCCGGCAAACTCGCGGACTGTACGTCGCAGGAGCCCGAGCTATGTGAGATTTTCCTGGTCGAGGGCGACTCGGCAGGCGGCTCCGCGAAACAGGCGAGAGATCGGATGACGCAGGCGATCATGCCGCTGCGCGGAAAGATACTGAATACCTGGGAAGTTGACACAGCCGAGATTCTGGAATCACAGGAAGTGCATGACATCACCGTTGCCCTGGGCGTCGACCCGGCGAGTCCCGACATCAGCAATCTTCGTTATCACAAGATTTGCATTCTGGCCGATGCGGATTCCGATGGCCTGCATATCGCAACGCTGATTTGTGCGCTGTTCCTGCGTCACTTCCGCGAATTGGTGCTGGCGGGACACGTGTACGTCGCGATGCCGCCGCTTTATCGAATCGATGCAGGCAAGGAAGTGTTCTACGCACTCGATGACAGTGAGCGGCAGGGCATCCTGGACCGCATCGACGCAGAAAAAATCAAGGGCAAGGTGATGGTTACGCGTTTCAAGGGACTGGGCGAGATGAACCCGCAGCAGCTGCGTGAAACGACAATGAATCGCGATACGCGCCGTTTGGTGCAACTCACCATCAAGCCCAGCGACAAGACCGATCAGCTCATGGACATGTTGCTGTCGAAGAAGCGCTCGGCGGACCGGCGCAAATGGATCGAGACCAAGGGCAACCTCGCTGAGGTCTGAGGAAAACTCTAATGCAAAATCAGCTGAACCTGGAAGGCGTAGAGCGGCTTGCGTTGAAGGAATTTACCGAGAAGGCTTATCTCGATTATTCGATGTACGTCATCCTCGATCGGGCCTTGCCACAAATCGGCGATGGTCTGAAGCCGGTGCAGCGGCGCATCATCTATGCGATGAGCGAGCTGGGTTTGTCAGCGGGACAGAAACCCAAGAAATCAGCGCGCACCGTTGGCGATGTCATCGGCAAATTCCACCCGCATGGTGACTCGGCCTGCTATGAAGCCATGGTGCTGATGGCGCAGGACTTTTCCTATCGTTATCCGATCATCGACGGGCAGGGTAACTGGGGCTCGACCGATGATCCCAAGTCCTTTGCCGCGATGCGCTACACCGAATCGCGGTTGAAGGCGTACGCGAGAACGCTGTTGTCCGAACTTGGGCAGGGCACGGTCGACTGGGTGCCGAATTTCGATGGTACGCTCGAAGAACCGGTCGTGTTGCCGGCGCGGCTTCCCAATTTATTGCTGAACGGTACCACCGGCATTGCGGTCGGCCTGTCCACCGATGTGCCGCCACACAATCTGCGTGAAGTGGCCAGCGCACTCGTCCATTTGATCGATAGCCCGAAGGCGACCATCGCTGACATCATGAAGCACATCAAGGGTCCGGATTTCGCGACCGGCGGTGAGCTGGTGTCGCCACGGGCCGATATCCAACAGATTTACGTGACCGGCAACGGAACGTTGCGCTTGCGCGCCACCTACAGGCAGGAAAACGGCGACATCGTGATTAACACGTTGCCCTACCAGATATCCGGCGGCAAGGTACTGGAGCAGATCGCGACGCAGATGCGCAACAAGAAGCTGCCGCTGGTCGAGGACCTGCGCGACGAGTCGGATCATGAAGAGCCGATCCGCCTGGTCATTACGCCGAAGTCGAATAAAGTCGACGTTGACGAACTCATGTCGCACCTGTTCTCGACGACGTCCCTCGAGCGAACGGTGCGCGTCAACATGAACATTGTCGCGCTGGACGGACGGCCGAAGACGTTCAACCTGATCGGCATCCTGTCGGAGTGGCTCAGGTTCCGGCGTGACACGGTCAAGCGCCGCCTGCGGCACCGGCTGCAGATTGTTTCAGACCGGCTGCACGTTCTCGACGGTCTGTTGATTGCGTATCTGAATATCGACGAAGTCATCAGGCTCATTCGCAAGGAAGACAAGCCAAAGCCGGCCCTGATGAAGAAATTCAGGCTGTCCGATATTCAGGCCGAGGCGATCCTGAATCTTCGCTTGCGAAATCTTGCCAGGCTCGAAGAAGTGAAAATCAAGGGCGAGCAGCAAGAGCTCAATGAAGAACGCAAGGGTCTCGAGCAGACGCTGAAAAGTGCGTCACGGCTAAAGACCTTGATGAAAAACGAGATACTGGCCGACGCACAAGACTACGGCGACCAGCGGCGCACCCTGATCGTCGAGCGGGAAGCAGCACAGGCGATGGACGAGACGCAACTTGTCGCCAGCGAGCCGGTTACGGTCGTGCTATCGCAACGTGGCTGGGCCCGGGCGGCAAAAGGCCATGATATCGATGCGCTTGCGCTGAACTACAAGTCCGGCGACGGCTTTCTCGCTGCCGCCCACGGGCGCAGCAATCAGTTCGCGATGTTCATCGACAGCACCGGCCGCGTGTACAGCGTCATTGCACAATCGCTGCCTTCTGCCCGCGGCCAGGGCGAACCGCTTTCCGGAAAGTTCAAGCCGCCTGACGGCGCCGAGTTCTGCGGCACCATGATTGGTGAACCTGCCCATCAATGGCTGCTGGCGAGCGATGCCGGCTATGGATTCATCGCGACACTCGAAGACCTCATATCGAGGAACAAAGCCGGCAAGTCGATCCTGCGCGTTGCGCCCGGCGGCAGGGCAGTTGTGCCCTCGCCGGTACCGCCGGATACCGAGTGCCTGATCGCGGCAGTGTCGTCGATAGGACGGCTATTGTGCTTCGAGATGGAAGAACTGCCGGAGCTGGCCAGGGGCAAGGGCTTAAAGCTCATCAATATCCCGACGAAAAAGTACAAGGCCGGCGAAGAACAGCTGGTCGCGATGGCGGTCATTCCGGAAGGCGGGGATCTCCGGGTGCATACCGCCACGCGCATGATGACGATCAGGTGGGATGATCTGGACGACTATTACGGCGAGCGTGCGTTACGCGGCAGCATGCTGCCGAAGGGATGGAGAACTGTTGTCCGCCTGAGCGCCGACTTGCCGGAACAGGAGTAAGTATCCCCCGGCAAAGCCGGGGGCTTTATTTTTGTGAGCCGCTCAAAGCGGCATGACGGGATCGCTACGCGATTCCTTGCACCCCCTAAAGGGGGCCCAACGCCAGGTTCATTTGATCGATTCGCCGATCCGCTCCTTCCTGATGGCGAATATACTCCCGGATCACTTCTTCGTCGCGACCTGCCGTCGACACAAAATAGCCCCGGTCCAGAAGTGCTGCCCTACAAAGTTTCGCTTCCGGTCCGAGTATCGCCCGCTGGGGCGGGCTCCTAGGGTGCCCGGCATGGGCATGAACTTGCAATCTGAAAGGAGGTTGCCGAATAGCGTGACGAGAATCGTAGGTGATCCCAAGGCGATCAGGCCGGGTGACCGGTCCGCCGGAGGAAGGGTTA
>JADFGH010000248.1 GCA_022567775.1 Pseudomonadota bacterium
AACCCCTGCGTGCCCACAGATTGCTCACGTCAGAAAATGGCATTGATTCGCAGTCGAATCCTGCAGCTTCAAGCCGCTCGATTAACAGCTCCTGGCAACCCGCATCATCCGGCGTCACCGACGGGCGGCGGATGAGTTCGCAAAGCAGTTCAATGGTCGGATCAGAATTCAATGGTGTGCGAAAATTCTTGCGTAGTCGTCAGGTGAAAAGCCGAGCATGATAAAGTCCTCGCCCTCCAGCACGGGCCGTTTGACGAGCGTCGGCTGTTCGATCATGAGTGCCATCGCCCGATTCATCGTCATACCTGCCCGATCAACTTCCGGAATCTTGCGCCAGGTCACGCTGCGCGTGTTCAGGAGTTCTTGCCAGTTCGATGTCTGTGCCCAACGGCCCAGCATCTGAACGTCGAGTCCATCCTGGCGCAAGTCGTGAAACTTGTGCTCTTTGGCATTTTCCGTCAGCCACTTGCGTGCTTTTCGGCAGGTGTCGCAGCTCGGTATTCCGTAAATCGTCAGCACGTTCAGTTCCTTTCGCTATTCCGCCTGCCGGATGAGTTCATTCAAGGCAGTTTTCGCCCTGGTTTTCTCATCGACCTGTTTGACAATGACGGCACAATACAAGGAATGTGAGCCGTCGGTGGAAGGCAGGCTTCCGGATACGACCACGGAGCCTGCAGGCACACGCCCGTAAGTAATATCACCACTTTCCCGGTTGTAGATCCTGGTGCTCTGGCCGATAAAAACACCCATCGATATGACCGAACCCTTCTCAACGATGACGCCTTCGACAATTTCCGATCGTGCGCCGATAAAGCAATCGTCCTCGATTATCGTCGGTCCGGCCTGCACCGGTTCGAGTACTCCGCCGATGCCGACGCCGCCCGACAAATGCACGTTCTTGCCTATTTGTGCACAAGTGCCGACGGTGGTCCAGGTGTCGACCAGCGTACCGCTGTCTACGTACGCTCCAACATTGACGTAACTCGGCATCAGCACAACGTTTGCTGCGATGTAGGCGCCTTTTCGCACCAGCGCGTCCGGTACCACACGGACACCGGATTGTTCAAACTGTCCCTTATCGAAGCCGGCATACTTCAGCGCGACCTTGTCGAAAAAATTCGTGTGCGATCCCGGGATGACTTTGCTGTCATTCAGGTGAAAACTCACCAGCACCGCTTTTTTCAACCATTGATTGACTACCCAGTCACCATTCGATTTTTCGGCGACACGCACCTCTCCGCGGTCGAGGAGATCCAGCGCCTCGTTCACCGCGGCGGTCAGTTCGCCATCCCCACGGATTTCATTTCCCTGATTTCGCCGTTCAAAGCCGGCTTCAATCAAGTCAATCAATGGCTCATGTTGTCTCTCAGGTATTGTCATCGAGCCGTTCCACCAGTCGTTCACGTAACTGATTGCAAACCTTGTCAGTCAACTGCTTGTTGTTTTCATCGACGACATAGAAAACGTCTTCGGCGCGTTCACCGATCGTCATGATCTTGGCAGTTTCGATGTTGATTTTGAATTCGATAAAAGTCTGTCCAACGGTACTGAGCAGCCCGGGCCGGTCCCCGGCCGCCAGCTCCATAACTGTCCGTTTATTCGCAATGTCATTATTGAAGTTTATAACCGTTTTCGTCGAAAACATTCGAACCTGACGGGGAGCTCGGCGAGTAACCTTTGCGGCACGTCCATCGCCGGCGCTCAGGATCGTGGTCAAGGTACGCCTGATCTTGCTCACGCGCGCGTCGTCAATGACGGTCCGATGATCCAGTTCCATGAGTATATAAGTGTCCAGGCTGAATTCGTTCGCAAGCGGGACGATGCGCGCATCGACGATCGTCAGTCCGAGTTCGTCGAGCATTGCGGTCGCTTGCGCAAACGTTCTCTTGTGGCGTGGCGTATACAGGACGGCTTCAGCCCCGTCACCATCAGCCTGTTTTCTGACGTCGAGCAGCCCGTACCCGGATTCGGTGTCGGCATCAGCGAGCATCTCAGTGTGCCAGGCAATCTCCTCACTTCGATACCGCAGGAAGTAGTCCTGGGTAAATAATTTCCATACATCGTTGACAGCGTGGTCCGGCGTTCCGGCGTTATGCAGTATTTCTCGCGCGCTCGCCTGAGTTTCGCTAATGAGCTGCTCGCGGTCGATCGGATTTTCCAGACCACGCCGCAACGCGCGCGCAGTGAGTTCGTACAAATCGCGGAAAAGCGTCGCCTTCCATGAATTCCACAGTTTCGGATTGGTGCCACGCACATCGGCGACGGTCAGCACGGTCAGATAATCCAGGTGGATCTGGTCACCCACCAGCGCGGCAAAGCCGTTGATTACCTCCGGATCACTTATGTCCTTTTTCTGGGCGGTCATTGACAGCGCAAGGTGGTTCTTCACCAGCCACGCGACGGTGCGCGCATCATACTGACTCATGCCGTGCTCAAGGCAAAACGACTCCGCGTCCACGGCGCCGAGTTCCGAATGATCGCCGCCGCGTCCCTTCGCAATATCGTGAAAGAGCCCGGCAAGGTAGACGATTTCCGGCTTTTCGAACGACTGCATCAAAAGACTACAGTGTGAATACTCATGATCAAATCTTGGGAGCGCGAACCGGCGCAGGTTGCGGACCACAAACAAAGTGTGTTCGTCGACGGTGTAGGCGTGGAACAAATCGTATTGCATGCGACCGACGATGCGTCCGAAGGACGGAATGTACAGTCCCAGGACGCCGTACAGGTTCATGCGGCGAAGTTCGTGCGTTACCCCGGCCGGCGCCCGCAGAATGCTCAGGAACAAGCGATGATTCCGCGGGTTCTGCCGGAACTCCTCGTCGATCAGGTACAGATTCCTTTTGATAAGTCCGATGGTGTAGGCGCTGACGCCGCGAATGTCATGGTGTTGCTGAAGCAAAAGGAATAACTCGAGCAATGCGGAGGGGTCTTGCGAAAATACCTGGTCACTGGTTGTCTGCAGGAAGCCGTTCTTGACCTGGAATCGCTCGTTGATCGCAGTTGGCCTGGCGTGCGGATCCATGAGGATCGCTTCCTCGAACAGCTGCAGCAGCATTTCATTCAAGCGGCTCAAATCCATCACGGTTCGGTAGTAGCGCTGCATCAGTTGCTCGACAGCCAGCGTATACGCTGCATCTTCATACCCGAGCATTTTTGCCAGCCTGGTCTGATGATCGAATAGCAGGCGATCCTCGCGCCTCCCGGTCAGTACATGCAGGCCGTAACGGACCCGCCAGAGAAAATCCTGCCCGTCCTGCAAAAGCTTAAGCTGCCCCGGCGTAAGGAACTGATGGTCGACCAGCTCAGCCAGCGAGGTAACGCCGAAGTGCCGCTTGGCAACCCAGCCGATCATCTGAATATCACGCAGACCGCCCGGACTGCCTTTGACGTTGGGTTCGAGCTTGTACGCGGTGTCGTCGTACCGATGATGACGTGCACGCTGTTCGGCACGTTTCGCCTCGAAGAAGCGGTCTGACGGCCATATTTCTTTGGTCGAAATTGCCTGCTTCATTTGCTCGAAAAGGGTAGCGGGACCGTCGATTAGCCGCGCCTCGATCAGCGTGGTTGTGATCGTCAAGTCGTCGGCCGATTCCTGGCGGCACTGGCTAACGGTCCTGACGCTATGGCCAATTTCCAGCCCGATATCCCAGAGCGCCATGAAAAATTCCGACAATGCGGATTCCGACGCACCCGGCAAATCGTCGTCGGTGAGCACCATGATGTCGATGTCGGAAAAAGGGTGCAGCTCGCCGCGGCCGTATCCGCCGACGGCCACCAGCGCCGCTGTTTCGGTGAGCTTGTTCGTGTAATGGTGCCAGAGCCGGATCAGGAGACAGTCAACCAGGTCCGACCTGAGGTGCACCAGCTCGCTGACCGATGCGCCTTCTGCAAAGCGGCGGTGCAGGCTTTCGGTCGCACGCACAAGCGCCTGGCGGCAGTCACTGACCGGCCTGGACAGGTCCTTGAGCGCGGCCGCAAGGATCGTGAGGGCATCGTCTGCGGGCCCGACTCGATGAGTGGCGGTGGAATAAGACATTGATAAATAACAGAATTAACGTTGTCCGGTGCCGAGCGTCAGTACCTCGTAACCACTCTCGGTGACCAGTA
>JADFGH010000249.1 GCA_022567775.1 Pseudomonadota bacterium
ACACTGAGATTGCACTTCGGCGCCCGGTCACGACCATCGTCATCTTCGTTGCGCTCGCACTCGTCGGCCTGATTGCATCACGACTATTACCACTGGAGAAATTTCCGGATATCGAGTTTCCGGGGATCTTCATCCAGATTCCTTACGCAGGATCAACACCGGAGGAAGTCGAACGCCTGATTACCCGCCCGGTCGAGGAAGCGCTTGCGACCTTGTCCGGTGTCGAAAGAATGTATTCATCATCCAGCGAGAACATGTCGGAGATATTTCTGCAGTTCGACTGGGATCAGAGCATGGGCTCCAAAGGTATTGAAGCTCGCGCCAAGGTAGACGGCATCCGCCACGAACTCCCCGCAGACATCCGGCGAATTTTCATTTTCACCGGTTCGCTCGGCGATCAGCCCGTGCTGCAGCTTCGAATTTCCAGTGAACGCGACTTGTCCGACAGCTACGAACTCCTCGATCGTCTGCTCAAGCGGCGCATCGAAAGAATCGAGGGCGTCTCGCAGGTGGAACTACATGGCGTGGACCCGCGCGAAATTCGTATCCTGCTGAATTCCGATCGGCTGTCAGCTCATGGCATCGACATCGATGCACTACGTCAGCTCCTCGAGAAAAGCAATTTCGCGGTCAGCGCTGGGCGGATTACCGACGGCGGCCAACGCTTCAGTATCCGGCCAAGAGGCGAATTTCAATCGATCGAAGATATTAAAAACATCGTCATTGACGAAAACACGCTGCGGCTGCGCGACGTCGCGGACATCGAATTACGCAGCCCGGACAGGGATTACGGGCGCCGGCTGGACGGTTCCTATGCAATCGGCGTTGCGATCAGCAAATCGACCGGCTCAAACATGGTCGACGTGACCGATCGCGTGATGGCGGAAGTGGCAAAAATCAGTCAGCTGCCGCAGATGCAGGGGATCAATATATTCGAGCTCGATAATCAAGGCGACAGCGTACGCCGGTCACTCAGCGACCTGCTGAATGCCGGTGCAATCGGTGCTTTGCTGGCACTCGTTGTGCTGTATCTGTTTCTGCGGCACGTTGCGACCACGTTGATCGTGACGGCCTGCGTTCCGTTTTCGCTGTTGATCACCCTGGGCGCCCTTTACTTCTTCGGCCTGAGTCTGAATATGCTGACGATGATGGGCCTGATGCTCGCGGTCGGCATGCTGGTCGATAACGCAGTCGTCGTCACGGAAAGCGTGTTCCGGCACCGGACGATGGATCCGTCAAACCCGCACAAAGCGACACTTGCAGGCGTAAAGGAAGTCGGCATGGCAGTAATCGCCGGCACGTTTACCACGATTATTGTCTTTGTGCCGATTATGTTCGGCGCGAAGACAGATATCTCGGTCTTCATGACGCATGTCGGCATTACCATCATCGTCGCGCTGCTCGCATCGCTATTCATTGCACAGACCCTTGTGCCAATGCTCGCGGTGCGCGTCCCACCTCCCCCACAACCGAAAGAGGGTGCGTTTATCTCGCGGCTGACGAATCGTTATGTCACGAGTCTCGGCTGGATCCTGACTCGACCGTGGAAGACGTTTGGCGGCGTCATTCTCATCTGTTTGATTGGCATATCGCCACTGCTGCTTGATCTCATCAAGTTCGACGCTTTCCCGCAAGATGCAGGTCGGCGTCTCTATATGCCGCTGCATATAGAAGGGCAACATCCGCTGGAACGCGTCGAAGCGGCTGTTATTACGATCGAAGACTACCTGCTCGATCACAAGGAAGAGTTCGATATTCGATCCGTGTACAGCTACTACGAAGGAGACGAGGCAATCGCAACAATTCTGCTGACGGAAGAAGAGGAAGCGACATTATCGACGACGGAAGTCATCGAAAGAATTGAAGCGAATCTTCCGGTAATCGCGATCGGCAAACCCAGCTTTCAGTTCGAGCAGCAAGGCGGCGGGGATGGCTTCAGCCTGCAGATTTCGGGGGACTCAACGGCGATCCTGAACGAAATCGGCGTGAATGTTGCGCGGTCACTTGCTTCGGTGAGCGGCCTGGAGGACGTACGCTCGGATGCTGAAATGGGTCAGCGAGAGATTCAGGTCAACATTGACAGGGTACGTGCAGCAGCCAGCGGACTGACAGCCAGGGAAATCGCTGATGCCATTGGCATCGCAATGCGCGGCCAGAACCTGCGAGAGTTTCGTGGAGAACTGGGAGAGGTCGCAGTTCGACTGGCGTTCCGTGAAAGTGACAAACAGAGCATTGATCAATTGGCCGACCTGCCGCTTTACACGCCAGATGGACGCCGCATCACATTGGGCACAGTGGCCAGTTTCCGCATCGCGACGTCACCGGCCACGATTCAGCGAACTGATCGCCAGACGGCCGTGATCCTGTCCGCCAATCTCACAGACGACGAAAGCCTGGAGAGCGTGCGCCCAAGGGTTGAAGCATTAATGGAAGAATTCGATCTTCCGCCTGGCTACAGCTGGAAATTCGGCCGCGGCTTCGACCGGCAGGACGAAACACAGCAAATGATGGCGACCAATATTATCCTCGGCATTGCCTGCATATTCCTGGTCATGGCCGCCCTGTTTGAGTCATTGTTGTTGCCGTTCTCGATCATCCTCGGTTCGATCGTGTTTTCCGTTTTCGGCGTGTTCCTGTTCTTCGCAGCTACAGGCACCACGTTTTCGTTTATGGCCTCTATCGGCATCATGATTTTGATCGGTGTCGTCGTTAACAACGGCATTGTTCTGGTTGATCACATCAACAACCTTCGCCAGGAAGGCTTGCCGCGCAATGAGGCAATTGTCGAGGCAGGACGCGATCGGTTGCGGCCAATCCTGATGACAGTCGCCACTACCATTCTCGGGCTTGCGCCCCTTGCAGTCAGTACCACCCAGATCGGCGGCGACGGCCCACCTTACTTCCCGATGGCGCGCGCCATCATTGGCGGACTCGCATTCTCGACGGTCGTATCGCTGCTGGTCGTACCCGCTTTTTATGCCTATTTCGACACCCTTGCGGCCTGGGGCAGGAAGGTCATGCGCACTGCCAGGAGTCAGGGTTCCACCGCATCTCTCGTCAAGACTTCTGCCTGATCGCCCTTGAATTATTAAGTGTAAATACCGATTGCCTGCAAGGGTCCGCGCCGTAGAATGTTGATTGGCAGACAACGAGCTGCAATCACCAGGAGCAAGTATGAATATCGCGCGCGCGTCATCACTACTGTCAGCAATGACACTGTTTGTGATTGCAGCCTGTGTCCCACAGACCGAAGTCATCAAGCTCTATGATAATTCCGACCGGGGCAGCCAGAAATACGAGCGACTGCTGGTGGTCAGCGTGGTCGGTGACATCGGCACGAGGCGCCGCCTGGAAGAACTCATTTCCGGGCACCTGGAAGCCGCGAACGTTGCCGCGATAGCCGCCTATACGGAAACCGGCCTGAGGACGGAAATGCTGCAGGACGAAATTGATGCTGCCGCCAGACATGCCAATGCCGACGCGATCCTGATCACACATATAGTCAGCGTTGATACACGCGTCGACATAGATCCGGGACGGACCCATATCCTGTCGGAGTGCCGTGGCGGCGATCCAATAGATTTCTTTCTGTACGACTACCGTGAGCTAAAGGTACCCGACTCCGTGAAAATTGCGCATACCGTGGTTGCCGTAAGCAGTCTTTATGATGCCAGCGATGGCGAACGATTGTGGACGATTCAATCGACCTGCTTTGAAAAAGCCAGCATGGATGAGGTTCTGCAGGAAGAAGCAAAAGCCATCGTGAGGCAGTTACAGTTCGATAATCTGATTGGCTGATTTCCCCCGGCAGGCTACCTGACTGATTGCCGCCGCGCGTTCGTGCGCGTGTCCCAACACGGAGCCGGCGAGTCGATTCTGATCAGCGCGTCGTTCCTGCGCCGCCAGATTTTTCTGGCGGCACTCACTACCAGCAATAGCAACAGCATACTGATCGTCCAGGTATCAGCAGCGCCGCCGCCACCGTGGCTGACAGCAACAGGAATTTCGTCAACAGGCGCATCCCTGTTGAAATCCTCCAGGGGCAGGAAGCTCAATGCCGATGTTTCATCCGGACCAAAGCTGGCCAGGAAGGAGCTATCGGCGGC
>JADFGH010000250.1 GCA_022567775.1 Pseudomonadota bacterium
CCCGGCATCAGTGAATGTATGCAAACTAAAGAGGCCGGATATACGTATGCAGTCGTACCATGTCTGCCAGATACAGCTTGCTTGCAAATGAGGGGGAGTCCATATACGGACATTAAGCTAGAATTAGTCCAAAGGTCCGCTAACGACCCGAACCGGACATTGGCATCAGCGCAATATTTCCCTCGAACGGCGTAGTTGGCCACAATTGGCTATACCAGTAAGTCATTTGTCAATTTGGGAGAATACAATTGAACAGAGAATGTTGGGCAACCTCAGTTGCAATATGCCTAAAAGTGATTAGATGTCATTGTTGCGGCCGTAGCCTGGCGTTGATCCTGTGGTTTGTCAGTATTGCCGTCACGCCAGCAGCCACAGCATCGACTGCCGATCAGGCGGACTCATTGCAGCTACTGGGCCGCGAGATCGCACCTGGAACGCGCAGCAAATTTCCGTTCATACCGGATAGATCGTTCGAGGCCTCTTATCTCAATATGCCCGTTTTCGTCGCCAGGGGCCTGACTCGGGGGCCAACTCTGTGTCTTACCGCAGGCGTGCACGGCGATGAATTAAACGGCGTGGAGGTAGCGAGGCGCGCATTCGCACAGATCGATCCACAGAAATTGCGGGGCACATTGATCGTGCTGCCGGCCATCAATGCCGAAGGTGTTCGTGTCGGCAATCGTTACCTGTCTGACCGACGCGATCTGAATCGGGCATTTCCGGGCAGGTCTGGTGGCAGCGTCGCCAGTTTGATTGCGCACGCGATTTTTACGAACGTGCTGATCCACTGCGATGCACTGCTCGATCTTCATACGGCGTCGAACCAGCGGGCGAATCTCCCACAAATTCGAGCAGATCTATCCGATCCGGCCATTCGGGAACTGGCAATTCATTTCGGTATTGGAATCATCGTCGGTGGCTCAGGTCCCGACGGCAGCCTGCGCCGCGAGGCAGTGAGAGCGGGTATCCCGGCCATTATTTACGAAGCCGGCGAGCCGTTGCGCTTCCAGGAGGACGAGATCGAGCGCGGCGTGCAGGGAGTTGAAAACGTCATGGCCTACCTCGATATGATAGAGCAGGCTGAACGGGAAATCCCAAATGCTCGAATCTACGAGCGCTCGAGATGGGTTCGAGCTGGCTTCCGCAATGGCGGGTTTTTCTTTCCGACCGCTCAGCTAGGTGACATTGTCGGAGTCGGCGATTCGCTCGGTAAAATCGTCGATCCATTGACCGATAAAACGTTCGAAGTTGTCTCTCCGATAGCAGGTGAAGTAATCGGCATGGCCGTTTCGAAACCGGTTCTATCGGGGTTCGCGCTCTTCCACCTGGCCTGGCATGATTCCGACTGACAAGGTGACCGGCATCGACCTCGAGTCGCACCCATGGCGTACGATGCTGCATGATACTGTGTGCAGCTTACTCGTTCGTTCGGCCGCTTCTGGCCGAAAGCGGACCCTGAATTTCACTAAAATTGACCAACATGGACGTCCGCTTTACCCTCGGAAGCGGTTATACCACCCGATTATGCACTCCAGTCGATCCCGGATGATGCCGCCATAGCTCCAGCCGCCTATACCAAGCCGCTCCGGTATCATGATTTACCTGAAATTCGTACATATATCAGCGACTTCTAGCTTGTTGACGCACTTCAAGAACGGCGAGACCACCTCGTGTCGGCAACCATTGATTCGCACCCATCTGACAATTCATCCACGCCGACCGAAGCCGTGTGTCTCGAACGCGGATCGTTGAGAATTGGTGGGAAACGACCTGCTCGCGAGTATGCATCGTATAATGCCGGACGAAGACGATAAGGGCGTTTTCTGAGACTTGTAGTACGTCTTTCAATAAAAACACTAATGACAGCGGAGAAAAAAATGGGCAAGTCGATATTTGCTTTGCTAGCGACTGCATTGATCCTGACAGCACCAGAAACCTCCATCCGGGCATCTGATTCGGATCGATTAGACGAGATCCTTGCCGCACAGTCGGAACAGGCGCGTGCGCGATACAAATACAGGAGTCCGAGGGAGACACTCGAGTTCCTGGGCATCGAGCCCGGCATGACGGTGATTGAATCCCTGCCAGGCGGTGGCTGGTACACGAGAATCCTGCTGCCTTACCTTGGCGCTGACGGACATCTGATCGGTGTGGACTACTCGCTGGACTTGACGTCTTCGTTCGAGGACACCACTGACGAGGAAATTGCCGAGGCAAAGGCGTGGGTGGAAACCTGGCCGGCAGAAGCCGAAAGCTGGCGTACCGATGACAGTGCGGAAGTCTCCGCATACTTTCACGGAAGCCTTCCCGAATCGATGCATGGCACCGCGGACGCGGTCCTGTTCATTCGTGCGTTGCACGGCATGGCGTCAAGTGAATCGGAAGGTGGTTATATGTCAGAGGCATTACGGGAGTCTTTCGACGCACTGAAACCGGGCGGCCTCGTCGGCATCGTGCAGCATCACGCGCGCGACAACATGTCGGATGACTGGGCTCAAGGAGAGAATGGCTACCTGAAGAAAGGTTACGTCATCGACATGATGAAAGCTGCCGGATTTGAGCTGGTCGCCGATTCCGACATGCACGCCAATTCCAAAGATCAACCGGCGACGGAAGACTTCGTCTGGCGACTGCCGCCGAGTCTGAACACCAGCGAGGATGATCCGAAACTAAGAGCGCAGATGCAGGCGATCGGCGAATCCAATCGCATGACGCTAAAATTTCGCAAGCCGTAGTATTTCATCGCCGAATTCCTACTGGTCTCTGTAACGCCACCCAATTTGCTTGCGGATTGCTATGAATTCGGGTTCGTCCAGTAACTGAATACGGAATGCGTTGATTTTAGCGATATCTGTCTAGAATCCCGCGCGATTGTCATGCTCAATTGCGTACAGTAACTGTTCCAATGTGCGGTCACGGTCGCTAAGCGCCGTGTAAAGTGTGATCAGGTCCAAGGCATACCAGGGGCAGCACCATACTCTTTTTGCTTTTCTACTGTTGCGAAAGAGCACTGTCTTGAGCAGGCAGTGGCCAGAACTAGACTGATTCTAACGTCCGCTTTACGCGGGTGATCTCAGCCGGTCGACGCAACACAAGCGTTAAATCTCTCTGCTGGTGTTTCATATCCTAATGTCTTCCTTGGTCGTCCGTTAAGCTGACGAGCCACTTTGTTCAGGTGTCTCTGCGAGTGTACCGACAAGTCGGTGCCTTTCGGGAAGTACTGTCTCAGGAGACCATTCGTGTTCTCATTGGAACCGCGCTGCCATGGACTTTGCGGATCGCAGAAGTAAACGTCGATGTCCGTCGCCAGGCTAAACCGTTTGTGATCCGAGAGTTCCTTGCCTCGATCCCAGGTCAGAGATAGGCGCAGCTCCTTCGGCAGCTTCCTCGCCTGTTTGATGAGCGCGTCGATGACTGTTTTCGTATCTTTGCCATTCACCTTCACCAACAAGACGTAACGCGTAAATCGTTCCACCAGGGTCGCAATGTAGCTGTTATTCGATCCTGCGATGAGATCGCCCTCCCAATGACCCGGCACCGCCCGATCCTCAACCGAGGCCGGCCGCTCGCTGATCGAGATCATGTCCTTAATCTGCCCCTGGCCTTCGCCGCTATTTTTGCCGCACCTGGAACGACGCATCGTGCGCTTGCTACGAAGGTGCTGTATCAGCTCTTTCTTAAGCGCACCGCGGGCTTGAACATATAAACTGCGGTAAATGGTCTCGTGTGACACCTGGTAATTCTCGTCGTCCGGGTAGGTGTGTTGCAACCAGCCCGCGATCTGATCAGGCGACCAGAGCTGCTCGAGCTTGTTCGCCACGATGCGGGCTAACGCACGGTTCTGCGCCAGTTTACAACGCTTGGGGCGATGCGCCCGGTCCCAGGCGGCCTGGTCAGCCTTGCTGGCCCGGTAACGCCGCCGGCCGCCGTTACGATTAATCTCGCGGCTCACGGTTGACGGGGCACGCCCCAGCATGCTCGCCATCGAGCGCATCGATTGGCCCGCCACAATGCCGCGCGATATCTCCTCGCGCTCGGCCAGCGTCAGTGCCAGGCTCGAGCGCCGTCTCGGCTCAGGACGGATACCTCCGAATGGTGCC
>JADFGH010000251.1 GCA_022567775.1 Pseudomonadota bacterium
CAAATTCGACATGGAGGCGCTCGCAGCTGCTTATGAATTGCAACGTCTCGATTACGGGTACGCGAAAATTCGCGCGCCGATATCCGGCGTCGTATCGGCGCGTGAGGTAAAGATCGGGCAAAACATTGGCGTCGGTGACACAACGTTCAGGATCACGGATACCAGCAACCTGGTTGCAAGCTTAAGAATTCCGCAGGCAGAGATGGAGAAGTTCTCTGTGGGTCACCCGGTAAATGTCCGGGTCGATGCCATGCCTGAGCTGTCATTTGACGCACAGATCGTCCGGATCAGCCCGACGATCGACATTCGCAATGGCACATTTCGGGCGACCGCCTACATAAATAATGAAGATGGACTCCTCGCTCCCGGAATGTTCGGCAGATTCAATATTGCCTATGAACAACATGCCGACGCGCTGATTATTCCTGCAGCAGCACTCGTCAAGGAAGACAACCAGACTGTTGTTTACGTTGTTGAAGAAGGAGCAGCGGTCCGCCGGACCATTCAAACAGGCATTCGATCAGGTGATTACATCGAAGTGTTGAGTGGGCTTGCCGGGCATGAACAGATTGTCGTGACGGGTCAGGGAAGTTTGCATGATGGCAGCCGGGTCCTGGCGAGTATCGATAGTGAAGGCCCGGTCACAGGCTAAAGCGCAATAAATCCGGGGTCCTCCACATTTCAGGACGGACAGCGGGAAACCAGGGGAAATCAACATGACGGCAGGAAACTTCCGGCCGGGTCTGGTATTGGCAGCATTTTTCCTGGCTGCGTGTCAGCCGGGAGCCGGGGACTCGGACAGCGACGAGGACGAAGCTGCCGCGATTCCGGTCGAAACGGCCACACCTACCCGAGCCGACATAGTCGCTGTCTACTCGGGGACCGCGCCGATAGAAGCGTTTGCCGATGCAACAGTCATTGCAAAAGTCGGTGGTGAGGTGCGTGACATCCTTGTCGAGGAAGGTGATGACGTAACAGTTGGCGAACTGCTGGCCCGGTTGGATGGGGACCGCCTCAGGCTTGAGATGCAGCAGGCCGAGGCGAATCTGCGCAAGTTGCAAAGAGACTATCAGCGTAATGTGGATCTGAGCGAGCGGGGCCTGATCAGTGCAGGTGATTTCGAAAAAATTCAGTACGAGATGGAAGCGCTCCAGGCCACATTTGACCTGGCGTCGCTGGAACTTGGCTACACTCAAATACGCGCGCCTATCGCCGGCGTAATTTCAGAAAGATTCATCAAGCTCGGCAACACCATTGATGTCAATGCGCCGACCTTTCAGGTGACAAGCCTCGAGCCGCTAATCTCTTACCTGCATGTACCGGAAAGAGAGTATCGCCGAATCCACGCCGGACAGGATGCGGCAATTCACATTGACGCACTGGCCGGCAGCCAGTTTGATGCCGTCGTGTCACGCGTCAGCCCCGTCGTCGATCCGGGCACGGGAACGTTCAAGATAACCATCGAGGTTTCCGATCCATCGCGCCGGCTGAAGCCCGGCATGTTCGGCCGCATCAGCATTGTTTATGACAGGCATGCAGACGCGATGCAGATTCCGCGCAGCGCGATCGTCGAGGAAGCCGGCCAGTCAACAGTCTATGTCATCGCAGACAACGTCGCCGAGCGCAGAGTTATTCGCACGGGATACGCCGAGGGCGGGCAGATAGAGGTGCTGGAGGGTCTCAACGAAACCGAGGCGTTTGTCATTGTCGGGCAGACCAATCTCAAGGACGGCTCGAAGGTATCGGTCATCAATGCTGCTGAAGCCGGTGAGGCGACGGTCAGCAACGACACGTCGTCGGGATAACCCGGACCAGGACAATACGATGCGCCGCCTGATCGAAATCGCAACGGAACGCCGTGTCACGATCGTGATGTTCACTGTCGCCATCGTGCTGTTTGGCATGGTTTCCCTGACTCGCCTGAAAGTGAATCTGCTGCCGGATATTTCGTATCCGACTGTGACCATTCGCACGGAACTCACCGGTGCAGCTCCCGTTGAAGTAGAAAACCTTCTCACTAAACCTATCGAGGAGGCAGTCGGCGTCATTCGCAATGTTCGCCTGGTCCGCTCCGTATCGCGATCAGGCCAGTCCGACGTCACGCTGGAGTTCCTGTGGGGTACGGACATGGATATCGCGGGTGTCGACGTGCGCGAAAAAGTGGACATCATCGAACTGCCACTTGAGGCAAGACGGCCGCTGTTGTTGCGATTCGACCCATCGTCTGAGCCGATCATGCGTCTTGGTTTATTGCGCAAAGATGAAGCCGAATCGCTTGCAGACACCGGATCTGTGGCGGCCAGCCTCAAGGAATTACGCCGCCTTGCCGAAGACCGCATCAAGAACGACCTGGAAGCCGAAGAAGGCACTGCCGCGGTCAAGGTAAGCGGGGGCCTCGAAGATGAAATTCAGATCCATGTGGATCAGCAGAAATTGTCACAGCTCGGTATCAGCATTCAGCAGATTGCGCAAAGAATTCGTGCAGAAAACGTCAACCTTTCGGCTGGGCGACTGGAAGAAGGGTCACAGCGATACCTGGTTCGCACAATTAACGAATTTCAGACAGTCGAGGAATTTGCCAACGCGATTGTCGCGAACGTTGCTGACAGGCCTGTTTACCTGCGCGACGTTGCAACGGTAACGCGTGGATACAAGGAGCGCGAAGCGATCACGCGCGTCAACGGACGGGAGTCGGTTGAGCTTGCGATCTACAAAGAAGGTGATGCGAATACAGTACAGGTGGCCAGGCGGGTAGATCGCCGCCTCGAGGCTATTCGGGAATCGCTGCCGGATGATCTCGAGCTCATCAAAATCTATGACCAGTCAAAATTCATATCCGCAGCCATTCAGCAAGTCACCTCTGCAGCTATCGTCGGCGGATTGCTGGCGATTATGGTGCTCTACGGATTCCTCGCGGATGCCCGCGCCACAAGCATCATTGCGGTCGCAATCCCGGTGTCGGTCATCGGTACTTTCCTGCTGATGTACGCGAACGATGTATCGCTCAACATCATGTCCCTTGGCGGCGTCGCGCTGGCGGTCGGCATGCTGGTGGACAATGCCATCGTCGTGCTCGAGAACATCGTTCGCAAGAGGGAACAAGGGCAGGGAATTCTTGAAGCCGCTCGAAATGGCACTACCGAGGTATCTTCGGCGGTCATAGCGTCGACCCTGACGACGATCGCCGTGTTCTTTCCGATGGTCTTCATCAGCGGTGTCGCGGGTCAGCTATTTCGGGATCAGGCATTGACCGTTACCTTTGCGCTGATCTTCTCACTGATCGTTGCACTCACGCTTATCCCGATGCTGGCCGCGCTCGGCACCGGATCACGCTACCAGGAAGCAGGCGAAGACTCGCCGCCGAACCGTTTCACGCGAAGCGTCGCCTTCATCGTGCGCCTGTTCGGCTTCCTCTTTATCGGCGTGAAGTGGCTCTGCTGGATCATCCTCTGGGTTCCCGGCTGGCTGTTACGACGCCTGCACACATTTGTCGCGCAGGGTTATGAACCCGTCCTGCGCTGGTCTCTGGGCCACCGCGCGGCTGTTGTCGGCAGCGCCCTGGCAATCTTCGTTGCGACGATGATGCTGATTCCACGACTCGGAACAGAACTTATTCCGCAACTCTCGCAGGGCGAGTTTAATGTCGACCTGCGGCTGCCGCCCGGATCTCCTCTCATCGAGACAGACCGGGCTATCCAGGCTGCGCATAATGCGACGCGCGACATAGACGTTGTGGACCTGAATTACTCAGTGGCCGGTACCGGAAATCGACTCGATGCCAACCCGGTCGACGCAGGAGAAAATACCGGCACGCTGAGTATTACTTTGAAACCGGGCGCCGGACGCGCCGAGGAAGCTGCCGCGATGGACGCGATGCGCAAACAGCTGGCCCTGCTGCCAGGCGTGCAATACGAGTTCAGCCGCCCGTCGCTGATGACATTCGCGAGTCCACTGCAAATCGAGATTTCCGGATTCGACCTGGCTGACCTTGAATTGGCAAACCATCTGCTCGTCAGCAAGATGCAGTCCTCGGGCCGCTTTGCTGATATCAAGACGACCATAGAACCCGGCAATCCGGAAATTCAGATCGTCTTCGA
>JADFGH010000252.1 GCA_022567775.1 Pseudomonadota bacterium
GGCGGATGCGGATGTGGCGTCTCATCGGGCCAAAGTGTAAGTCCAATGCACTGTCGTGTACCAGTTCGCCGAAGAAATCTCCAGGCCCGGGCTCTTCCACCGCGGCGCGCTGGTATACTGGTCGTTTCGGGCACGCGAATAGTAGCGCAAACTCAAGAATAGTAATTAATGGACACCTACCTCGAATTCGCGGCGAACCACACGCTGCTGGTCAGCGCACTCCTTTTCAGTTTTTTGCTCGTGCTCTTTACGGAGCTCAGGAGAAAGTCGCAGGGGATCACCAACATCGAACCGCAGGACGCCGTCAAGCTTATTAATGCGGACGCAGTTGTTCTCGACCTCCGTAGCAGCGAAGCCTTCGCCCGGGGACATATTGTTAATGCAAAGAATATTCCTTCGGACGAATTAACCGCCAACCAGGACAAGTACAAGAAGTACAAATCACGCCCGATACTCGCCGTGTGCGACGCCGGCGTCGCCTCATCACGCGCAGTCGATACACTACGCAAGGCGGGTCTTGAGAATGTCTATGGTCTTAAGGGTGGCATTGCAGCATGGACTCAGGCCAATCTGCCGCTAGTCACTGCGAAAAAGACGAAAAACAAGAAGTAACAAGCGGTGGCACGCGGCATTGACCGGCTCCTGATGAACACAAGCTCGCACATCATTATTTATGGATCTGATACCTGTGCCTATTGCACCGCAGCCCGCATGCTGTTGAAAAAAAAGGGCCTTGCATACGAGGACGTGCTGGTGTCGAACGATCCGAAAAAGCGCCAGGAAATGATTGCGCGCAGTGGTAGTCCATCCGTTCCGCAGATATTCATTGGCGAACAGGCCATAGGCGGCTTCGACGAGCTTTATGCGCTCGAAAAAAACGGTGAACTCGACCGTTTGCTCGGCGTGGAAGCATAAGCAAGAACATTGAACTCATTTGGCAGGAATAAAAAATGGCAGACCAGGATCAAAGCACACCACAGAAACAGATCGCGATTCAAAAGATTTATGTAAAGGATTTTTCTTTTGAATCCCCGCACACGCCCGCAGTATTTTCGAGAACGGACTGGTCACCGAAGACCAATCTCAACCTGCGCAGCAGCCACACGACGGGATCGGACAACAACCACGAAGTCATTTTGACAATCACCATCGAAGCGAAGGAAGGCGACCAGACTTTCTTCCTGGTTGAGTTACAGCAGGCGGGCCTGTTCCACATCGAGGGCTACGGTGAAGACGAATTCAAAGCGATCGTCGGCAGCTACTGCCCGAACATACTGTTCCCGTACGCACGCGAATCAGTAGCCAATATTGTCTCCAAGGGCGGCTTCCCGGAATTTCTGCTGCAACCGATCAACTTCGATGCCCTGTATGCGCAGGGTATGGCACAAGCCCGGGCGAAATCACAGGAGCAGCCTGCAGCCGCTGGCAGCAATGGCGGGGGCAACGGAGGAAGCACCTGATTGGCGATACAGCAATGCGAGTGCCCGATCAGCCGATCGCGGTTATCGGTGCCGGCTCCTGGGGCACGGCACTGGCATTGCAATTCGCGCGCAGCGGCCGGGAAGTTCGCTTGTGGGGCCGCGACGCCGAGCAGCTTGCAGCAATTAGCGCCGACGGCGTCAACAGGCGCTATTTGCCGGATGTCCCTTTTCCCGACAACCTGCGTGTAGAAGCAGACCTCGGCGCATGTCTCGATGGTGTAAAGGACATTCTGATTGCCGTGCCCAGTCACGGCCTGCGTGAAACCCTGATCAAAGTGCAGCCGCTGCTCGATAGCGCCGCGAGAATCTGCTGGGCGACCAAGGGTTTCGAACTGAGTACGGGCAAACTCCCGCACCAGGTCGCTGGCGAGGTCCTGGGCGACGATCGCGCGATGGCCGTTTTGTCCGGCCCGACCTTTGCGAAGGAAGTGGGCGCTGGCCTGCCAACCGCATTGACGATTGCTGCCAGCGATGCCGAATTCGCAGACGATCTCGCGGCGGCGCTTTCCGGTGACAGTTTCAGGGCCTACACATCCGGAGACATGATCGGTGTTGAGGTCGGCGGTGCGGTCAAAAATGTACTCGCCATCGGAGCCGGCATTTCCGACGGACTCGGATTTGGCGCCAATACACGCATCGCCCTTATCAATCGCGGCCTGGTCGAAATGACGCGACTCGGCGTGGCACTCGGCGCCAATCAGGATACTTTCATGGGCCTGGCGGGCATGGGCGATCTCGTGCTGACTTGCACGGACAACCTTTCGCGCAACCGGCGCATGGGTCTGGCACTTGCACAGGGCAAGTCGATCGAAGAAGCGCAGGAAGAGATACAGCAGGTGGTGGAAGGCGTGCTGGCCGCAAAAGCTGTCAAGCAGGTTGCTGACCGGATGTCGGTCGAGATGCCGATTTGTCAGCAGATCTACCGTATTCTTTATGAAGGTCTTGCACCGCGAGAAGCGGTTGTCGCTTTGATGGGCAGGGCGCTGAAACCCGAGTGAATTAAGGGCACAGTTTACTTATCTCGAAATTATCTGCATACGTGGGGCGAGATAAGTAAACTGTGCCCTTAATTCCCTCCCGCAAAGCCTGCTTGCCGCCAGGCTTCGTAAATGATTATCGCCGCCGCATTCGACAGATTCAGGCTACGATTGTCTGGTTGCATCGGCAGCCGCAGAGTTTGCTCTGGCGGCAGTGAATCAAGCACGGCGTTCGGCAGGCCGCGCGTTTCGGGCCCGAACAGGAACGCATCGCCGGGTTTGAATTGCGCGTGCGAATAGCGAGTGGCACCACGCGTGCTGAGTGCAAATACCCTTGGCTCATTCAGCGCCTGCAGGCAATCCTCGAGATTCTCGTGCACTGCTACATCTGCAAACTCGCGATAGTCCAGCCCGGCGCGTCTCAGCCTTGGCTCATCCAGTTCGAACCCCAGCGGCTCAATCAGGTGCAGCCCGGTGCCGGTGTTAGCGCACAGGCGTATTATGTTGCCCGTGTTAGGTGGTATTTCCGGCTCGTAAAGTATCAGGCTGAACATCGTGCTCACATTTTGCATCACTTATGACCGCAATGCTGTGTATGATCGCGCCAGAGTTTCAGTACCCGAATGAATGACATATGGCTGTAGCGTTCAAGCCGGAGCAAAGTCCGCTAAGCGTTGATTATTGCGGGCTCTCTCTGAACTCGCCGATCGTTCTCCTGTCCGGCTGTGTTGGCTTTGGTGAGGAGTACACGCGCATCGAGGGATTTTCCAACCGCGATGTCGGCGCCGTGGTGCTTAAAGGAACGACTCGCGAGCCACGCCTCGGCAACAATCCACACCGTGTTTATGAAACGCCGATGGGCATGCTGAATGCGATCGGTCTGCAGAACCCGGGGATGGACGTCGTCGTCGACGAAATCCTGCCCGGCCTCGATTTCTCCGAAACCCGCTTCATTGCCAACGTCTGCGGTTCTACCATCGAAGATTACGCAGCCGTCACCAAACGCTTCGACGACTCCGCGATCGACGCCATCGAGATCAATATTTCCTGCCCCAACATCAGGGAAGGCGGCGTCCATTTCGGTAACTTTCCGGAAATGTCGGCGAAGGTTGTCGAAGCCTGCCGTCGCCAGACGAACAAACCGATCATCACCAAGCTGTCACCCAACCAGACAGACATCCGGGAGAACGCGCGCCTTTGCATCGAGGCGGGTACCGACGGATTGGCCGTTATCAACACGATCATGGGCATGGCAATCGACATTGAGGAGCGAAAGCCGATCATCGACAACGTGCGCGGCGGCTTGTCGGGACCGGCGATAAAACCGATCGCGTTGTTGAAGGTGCAGCAGGTCTACGAGGTTGCCGGACCGAAAGGCATTCCCATCATCGGCCAGGGTGGAATTACAACGCCGGACGATGCGCTCGAGTTTCTGATCGCCGGTGCCGCAACGATTGGGGTTGGCACAGCGCTGTTCTACGATCCGTTCGCCTGCGAGAAGATAAATTCCGGACTGTTACAATACCTTAAGCGCCACGAAGTGGAGTCTGTATCCGATCTGGTAGGATCGTTGCAACACTAGGCAGCCGCCGGGGGGGAACTCATTTCAATCCTCGCTGAAATCAAGCGACGAAATG
>JADFGH010000253.1 GCA_022567775.1 Pseudomonadota bacterium
AAAGCTTCGAGAAGCTGATGAATTTCCTCGATTTGCTGGGCATACCGATCATCGCGGTACTACGAGACAGTCAGAACTTTGTCCACGCAGCCGAGAAAGGCATCGGCATTTGCGATATGCAGCCACACAAGGTACGCAATGACATGGAACAACTCGAGAAAATTATCGAATGGTTGGATGGCTGGCAGGGCCGACGCTACGATCCATCGGAATCTGGTGTCTTTGATCAGTCAATGAATGTGACCCCAATTCGCAAGCCCGGCACCGGCGCAGTGTAGGATAGGAGCCCGGCTGCCGGACGATATTCTTTGATCAGGAGCAATTGATTCCTGCTCTGCAAACATTGAAGGGCGTGCATCGCATGCCCTTCAATGTTTGTCGCTCGCCAGGGCGAGCTCCTACTCTTTTTGAATCGACGCAAACATCTCTGCATCGATATTGCCGCCGCTAAGAACCACCACCGTCACGCGCTCCTGAATATCGATCTTGCCACCTAGCAATGCTGCCAACGCAACTGCGCCGCCGGGTTCGACGACCAGTTTGAGATGACGGAACGCAAACCGCATCGCTTCCTTGACTTCGCCGTCACTCACGACAAGCCCGGCGCCGAGCAGTTTCCGGTTTATGGCGAATGTCAGCTTACCCGGCCTTTCCGTTTGCAGCGCGTCACAAATCGAACGCGCTCCGGGATCGTTGGTCTCCCGCTCGCCGGAAATCAGGGAGCGCGCCGTATCGTCGAAGTCCTCCGGCTCGACCGGGTACACGCTCGTCTCCGGCGACATCGTCTTTACAGCAAGTGCCGTGCCTGAAATCAGCCCGCCACCGCTGCAACTGACCAGTACCTGGTCCGGCGTCACGCCAAAATCCGCGCATTGACGCATCAGCTCGAGCCCGACAGTGCCCTGCCCCGCAATGATTCGTTCATGATCGAAAGCCGGCACGACCACACTTCCCGTTTCGGCCGCAATTCCCCGGGCGATCGCTTCGCGGTCCTCCGAATATCGGTCATAGAGAACGGTTTTGCCGCCAAGCCGGCGAGTGTTCTCTATTTTTACGGCGGGCGCGTCTTCGGGCATGACGATTGTCGTGTCGATGCCGAGCATTGTTCCCGACGCCGCAACCGCCTGCGCATGATTCCCGGATGAGAAAGCCACAACACCGTGCTTCGCCTCATCAGCGGTAAGCTGACTCAGCATGTTGTAAGCACCGCGAAACTTGAATGATCCCGTCACCTGCAGATTCTCGGGCTTGATGTATACCGTGCCGCCGGCAATTTCGTCGAGCGCGGATGACCTCAGCAAGGGTGTCTCAACTGTCACCGGCGCCAGTCGTTTCGCTGCTGCTTCGATATCTTTGAAGTCAACCATGTCAGGAATCTGCCGCAATGCGGTCAATTTTCGCCGCGCAGATGAAGTCGTTATCGGACAAGCCGCCGATCGCCGTGGTCTTGTACGCCACAACGCAGCGACTATAGCTGACAGTCATTTCCGGATGGTGTCCCTCGACAGTCGCAATCCACGCGACTGCGTTGGTGAACGCGATGGTGCGGCTAAATGCGGGAAAATCGAATGCGCGGACAATGGATTTTCCATCATCGCTCAATTTCCAGTTCGCGTGCAAAGCCTTCAGCGATTCCCGGGCCTGCGCTGAGGACAAGGGGGCGACGCCGCCTTCACAGGGTTTGCACTGTCTGTCAGCGAAATCAATCATCGGTGAGGTATCGGTTTCAGCAGAACGCGCACTATACGGATTGTCGGTGAACCGAGCAAAAAAGGCCGGCCCGTAACGGGCCGGCCAGGCGGAGACTCTGTGAAGAGTCGCGGGGAACGCTTGCTATTGCGGGTTTGACGCAAATGATGGCGAGTCTTCGATGTACAGCGTCAGGCTGACCTTGCGCTCGAAGGCAAAACTGTCGACGTTGTCGTCGGCCGCCGGCGATTCGCCGTGTCCCTTGACACTGATTCGGTTAGCCGGGACACCATTAGCAAGCAGGACATGCATGACGTGCTGTGCGCGTCGTACCGACAGTTTCTGGTTGTAGTCGGCATCGCCGCGTTCGTCTGCGAAACCGTCCAGCCGTATGAACACATCCGGCATCGTTGCGAGGCTGGCGGCAAGTTGCTGCAGTCGCGAGCCGGTCGTAGCGCTAAGTACGTGCTCATCGGTGCGAAACAGCAGATCCATTTCGATGCCCGCCTGCAGGAGACTCAGCAGTTCGGGCCGGGATTCTGCCTGCATGCGCTCGAGGTCGCCGCCGAGCGCATCGATGTCCCGTTCCAGTTTCTGCACGCGGTGTTGCGACCCCTGCAATGAGGCGGACAGCCGCTCCACTTCCGTATCGCGCTGATGCATTGCATCGCCCAATTTGGCACCGAACGCGGCACCCAGGATGATGCCGACCGGGCCACCGGCAAAACCGCCGATGACTGCTCCGGCGCCAACGCCCATGCCCTCTTCCTTCGATGTGCTCCCGGCGAAGGTCGGAGCCGCTGTCAGTGTTGCGATGAGTCCAGCCAATATAATCTTGTTACGCATTTTGATTTCCTCCGGTGATTGAGCGCCACACCAGGTGGCTGCCGTCGGAATCAATTACACAGTGGAATACAGCGCCTAAGAGGTCAGGAATATGTCAGCGTGGGGATCAATTGTGATGAAAAGTGGCACTGCAATTCGAAGCGATGCCAGGAAGTGTCTATTGGACCGGGGTACGTCAAGCATTTCTCCTCATCATGATCTATAACTATCTGTAACTTGTAACTAATCGCGAACTGCGGGAGAACCATACAGATGATAATTATTCCTGGATGGAGAATCGAACGGAAACCGACGTGGGTGGGTGCAGCCCTGATGTTCGCATTTTTGGTATTTGCGAACAGTGCAGGCGCCCAATCGGACCCCAAATACGCCTCCGAATGGGGCACGATTGAATCGGGCAAGTTTCAGCTCGATTACTTGATCGAGGGAACGGGAAGCCCCGCAATCATTATCGGATTCCCCAACTACTACAAAAGAGTTTTCTCGCAGAACCTTCGCTCTCAACTCCGAATGGTATTTGTGGATCACCGTGGATCAGCTCCGTCTCCCGGACCGGTCCCGGTGTCAGAGTTCAGCTTGGACCAGATCAGCGACGACCTGGAGTTGGTCCGCAATGAGCTGGGACTCGGCGAGGTCGTGATCATTGGACATTCCGGGCACGCGCTAATGGCGCTGGAATATGCCAAGAAATACCCGGAGAGCGTCAGTCATGTCGTGATGATCGGCATCGCGCCTGTTCTGGGTGAACAAACCTCTGCAGAACGCGAGAAATACTGGCACAAGATGGCATCAACCGATCGCCAGGCCACATTGGATGCGAACTGGGAAGGCATTCCGGAAGATCCACCACCCGACTCCTATCCTGGTCAGAATTTCATTGCGTCGTATGTCCGAGACGGCCCAAAGGCGTGGAATGACCACGAATTTGATTCAACTCCGCTTTGGAAAGGGCTCGAGGTAAATTTGGACATGGTCAATTATGTCTGGGGTACCCTTCTCTCAGAGATCGACATAACCCAAGGTCTCAGTGAACTTGAACGACCCGTATTCCTGGCTCTCGGACGATATGACTTCCTCGTAGCCCCTCCTTCTTCCTGGAATCCGTTGAAACCTCATTTCAAAAAGCTGACTTTGCATGTATTCGAGATGAGCGGCCATACACCACCGTATGAGGAAGCCAACCTGTTTGATTCGGAATTACTGAAATGGATGCGAGAAACGGGCTGAATGCAAAGGCATCCAACTCGTCTTTCGACCACGAAACAGAGCCCAGCGTGATCGGAGGCTGTGTGGAAACTCCAATCACGTCGTTGCGAGGAGGCGTAGCTATGATAATTGCAGGTGTGATGATCGATACTCGCCCGAACAGACACTGTCAGATTGATTCGAGACCGATGACCGCTTTACGCGTGCGACTTCAACCGATCGATGCAACACATTGGTTAAATCGTTCAGCCGGTGTCCTGAAGTTTAGCGTTTTCCTTGGTCGTTCGTTGAGTTGTCTGGCCATGCTCACCGAAATCTACATCGAAGCGATATTGGTTGATGAGGAACTGGCTG